>JAJZNH010000661.1 GCA_021811745.1 Acidobacteriota bacterium | reverse complement strand
AGATCAGCTGTTGACATTGGACTTACCTCACTGAGCACGCATTGTACTCCAGAGGCTAATTCGAGTGGGATTCAGGTGGTTGCAGAGCAGGGCAATCTGCGCTTGCCCTGCTCTGCCGCCCGATTGTTGCGCCTGCGTTACAATAGGAGGCAATGGATGGCCTTTGCCGGGCTGGATCATTCCCCATCCGTCGGGAAAGACCAATTCCAGAAATGTGAAAGGGCTGCAACAACCCCGTGGGTGGGGACTTCCCGTGAGGGGAAGTGGCGCGCGGCGATTCTTCGCAAGAGAACCGGCGCGGGCTGCTCCAGGGCCGTCAGCGCATCCACTGCAGCCGTGTTAGCTTTCAACATCCCCGTCCGGCGTCCCCTAATGGGACGGGCTGGACTGAAGGCGGAGTACAGTGAACCTGGTTATTGACGAAGAGACAGCGGTCCTGCCGCAGGCCGGAAGCGCCTGCAGCCTTGAAAACTACCTGGCCCTCCCTGACCATTCGATGGACAGCCGTATTGCGGCAGCCCGCGCCCAACTGGGCGCAACCACCGTTTTGCTGGGCCATCACTATCAGCGCGATGAAGTCGTTCGCTTTGCTGACTTTACCGGCGACAGCTACAAGCTCTCAAAAGCCGCCGCTGAAACCGGAGCCCGGTACATCATCTTTTGCGGCGTCCATTTCATGGCTGAAAGCGCAGACATCCTCGGCCGCGATGGCCAGCAGGTGATCCTGCCTGATTTGAACGCCGGCTGCTCCATGGCTGATCTGGCCGAAATCTCACAGGTGGAAGACTGCTGGGAGGCGCTGGAGCGCTTTCATCTCGCGGAAGAGACGATCCCAATTACCTATATGAACTCCACCGCCGCCATCAAGGCCTTCTGCGGCGAGCACGGCGGCCTGGTGTGCACCTCTTCCAACGCCGGCGCGGCCTTCCACTGGGCCTTCGCCCGCGGCAAGCGCGTGCTTTTCCTGCCCGACCAGCACCTGGGCCGCAACACCGGCTACGCCATGGGCATTCCCCTTGCTGAAATGACCGTCTGGGATCCCTGGAGCGTCCAGGGCGGCCAGACCAGGGAAAGCCTCACCGCAAGCCGTGTCCTGCTCTGGAAGGGCCACTGCGCTGTCCATCAGCGCTTCCTGCCGAGCCATGTCGATCAGGTCCGCGCCAAATACCCCGGCATCCAGGTCATCGTCCACCCCGAGTGCCGCTTCGAAGTCTGCCAGAAAGCCGATGCGCTCGGCTCCACAGAGCGCCTCATCGCCCTCATCGAAAAGGCGCCCGCTGGCTCCATGTTCGCTGTTGGCACTGAGATCCACCTGGTGAATCGCATGGCCCGCCGCTTCGCCGCCGAGGACAAGCGTGTCATCACGCTCGACGACACCGGATGCCTCTGCACCACCATGTATCGCATCAGTCCGCAGCATCTGGCGTGGGCTCTTGAAAACCTGGTGGCAGGCCGCGTCGTCAACCGCATACAGGTCCGGCCCGAGGTAAAACAATGGGCCAGGGTGGCTTTGGACCGCATGCTGGAAGTGGCGTAGAGACAGCGAGCCGCAGCGAGTCCTTCGTCATAAATTGGTGTTTGAAACTTCGGGGAGGAGAACAGACCGAAGCGTGCCCTCTGGCAATTCAATGTGAGACGGAGAGTACCTACGTTCATTCTTTGTCATGAAAACCTTTACGCTCGATGAAGCCCAGGCCCTGCTCCCTCTGCTTGAGTCTCTGCTCAAGCGCGCCATTCAGGACAAGCAGAGCGCGGATGAGGTCGAAGCCTCTCTCTCTGAGATGGCGCGGCGCATTTATCTCTCTGGGGGCATGAAAGTAGATTCTGCGGCCGTCGCCCAAAAACGCGCGGAAATGGACGGGCACCTGCGGCGCGTCCGCGAGAATCTGGCCGAGATTGATGCCATCGGCGTTCAAGTGAAAGACCTCGATGCAGGCCTTCTTGACTTCCCTTACCGCCTCGAAGACGAGATCGTATTGCTCTGCTGGCGCTTGGGCGAACCCGCGATCGAGCATTGGCATACGCTTGACGCGGGCTTCAAGGGCCGTCAACCGGTCGATGAACGCTTCCGCCGCCCGGCTGCAGGCGGGCGCCCCAATTGATCGCACTGCCTGCATCTTCCCGTATTGCATGTTGGTATCGAGGCGTGAACGCCTGATTCCCGCCTGAATCGCCACGGCCTTACGCGAATCCAATAAGCAATCATGAGTTTCATGTCTGCATGAGTGCTCATATCCCAGCGGCGTCAAATGATCTGCGCCGGATGGTTGCGCGCCTCACTGCCCCCACGCGAAAGCTGTTTTGAACCGAATTCAAATCCAGGAGTTATCCATGCTTACCGTTGGAGAGAAATTCCCTGCCTTCGAACTCACCGGCGTCGTGAGTCTCGATCCTAAAAACGCCTTCCAAATCTTCACGGATCAGAACTTCCCCGGCAAGTGGAAGGTCTTCTTCTTCTGGCCGAAGGACTTCACCTTCGTGTGCCCCACTGAGATTGCGGCCTTCGGCAAAATGAACAAGGAATTTGCGGCCCGCGACGCACAGTTGCTGGGCGTCAGCATCGACTCCGAGTATGTTCACCTGGCCTGGCGCGAAAGCCACCCCGACCTCAAGAACCTGCCTTTCCCCATGCTCTCCGACATCAAGCGCGACCTCTCGGAGCAGTTGGGCATCCTCGATCTCAAAGCCGGCGTCTCGCAGCGCGCCACCTTCATTGTCGACAACGAGAACGTCATCCGCTTCGTCTACGTAACCGATCTCTCCATCGGCCGCAACCCCCAGGAGGTTCTGCGCGTCCTTGATGCACTGCAGACCGGCGAACTTTGCCCCTGCAGTTGGCAAAGAGGTGAAGAGACAATCCACGTCTAACCGGCTCGCAGAGTATCTGCGCTCTGTCTGCCAAGAACCAACGGCCTGCCCTGAAACAACGCGATCTGCGCGGCGCTCCAGGGCGGGCCGAAGCCGCATTGATGAGGACGCATCTATCCGCTCCCGGACGCGCTGCCCGCTCCCTGCTCGTCCAACTGCTCATGGATCCTCGCTATCTCGCTCGATGCCACTAGAGTCATAGCAGCGGCGATGAGCATTAGCAAAGCCTGGCGCCGCTTCCATCACGTCAGCTTCAATCCCGGCTATTCCACAATGCCGGCACGCATGCGCATGAGCATTTTGCGCATTTGCGGCGTCGAACAGATAGAAGCAGAAGCTTGGATGCTCGCGGCTTCTGCGGTCAATGGCTGCGCAAAGAGTGTGGACGAGCACGAAAAGCCAGCACGTGAAGATCGCACCTCCGTGAAACTGATGGCCGCAGCGGTTCGGTCGGCCTCAATGATCCGCGCCTCGGACGTTGTTCCTGGCCAGATTACCGCTGCAGCGCCGACGCGCACATACACAGTTCCGAACCGCACTTATCGAATCGCCTATATCACATATATAGATAGAAACTTATACTCCTCGGCATAACTTGCTTCATAAGTTTTCTATCATCGGCGCTATCAGCCAGATACCTAAATTACTGTCTTCTTCGCGCGTAAGGATACGTCGGCGGAAGAGACC
>JAJZNH010000216.1 GCA_021811745.1 Acidobacteriota bacterium | reverse complement strand
CTACGCTGAGACAAACCGCAGGTACGCGATTTCTCTTCAGATTTGGAGCAGGTGCACGTGAGAGGTTTGAACTGCCGCGGTTTGCGGCTTGAGTTGGTTGCAGGGCTGGCCCTGGCGCTGGCATTGCCCGCATTAACGGTACGTGCGGCGCATGCGCTCACCGCGGCGAGGGTAGCCACCGAAACCACGCTGAATGTGGAAACCCATGACCTGGGCGGCCGCACGAAAGCCACTGTGTCCGTGAAGGTGACCGGGGCGGATGGAAATCCAGCCAGCGGATCCGTGGCCATCGACGACGGCACACGCCAGTTGGGGTCAGTGCTTCTGAACGCTCAAGGTCAAGCGGCTACGGTGATCGACCTTCCGGGTGGCAAGCATTCCTTGACAGCGGTTTACAGTGGCGGCACGACCTATCAGAGTTCGGTTTCGCCCGCGGCGGACGTACAGGGTCAAGTCACGACGACCCCCGACTTTCAGATTACGGTTTCACAGCTTACGCCCAGCAACACGATGAATCCCGGCGGCTCTGCGTCCGCCACGGTGACGGTAACACCGGAGAACAACTCCACACTCCCCGCTCCGATGTTTATTTCGCTTTCCTGCTCAGGGCTGCCGGATCAATCCACTTGTACTTTTTCGCCGCAAAACGTGCAGATTTTGGCGAACACGCCGACCAGTTGCCCCGCCGGCTCCCCCGCAACCGCCTGCCCGCCGACGAGTGCGATGGTGATTCAGACACAGTCGCAGGGCCAGGCCATGGCAGTACCACCATCGGGGGGCCATCCGCACAGCAACCCGGTGGCGTGGGCACTGCTGCTTCCCGGCGCCCTGGGGCTAGGCGGGCTGGCGTGGGGAACACGCCGGCGGCGCTGGCTGAACCGGCTGGTCCTGCTGGCGCTGGTGGGGCTGGTAACATCGATGGGAACGACGGCCTGTAACCCGCAGTGGTACTACTACAACCACGGCCCGCCCAACACTCCGCCGACTCCCACAGGCGCGTTCACTGTATACGTCACCGGCCAGTCCAGCAACGGTGTTACGTCGATTGCACACTCTACAACATTGACGCTCGTCGTGAAATAACCGGCAAGATCTTTTCTCTGTATGGACCGCTGGTATCTCGTTCCCGCGGATATTTACACGCTGGTGGAGCAGACGCCGGCCACGGTGCTGCTGGAGAGCGCAAAGCGCGGGACCGATGCGGAACAGGAACCGTACTCGCGGCTTTTTCATGCGCCCCGTCGCATTTGCGCAGCCAATGAATTGGCGGAGATCCCAGGTGTATTCGAGGAAGTTGAGCAGGCCGTTGGCTGCGGGCTGAGTGCCGCAGGATTTTTCAGCTACGAGTGTGGCCAGTGCTTCGAACCGGCTGCCCGCTTGCGGCCCGGCCGGGCCGGACAGCCTTTGGCATGGTTTGGAATCTACGACCACTGCTATCTCTTCGACCATCGTGCCGGACAATTTGTCGAAGGCGAGCCGCCGGGACTGGCCGCATTGCGTCGCGGCGCAGTACCGGCAGCCGGGCCACCGGTCGAAGCCGAGTTCGCTCTCACAGAAGAGGAATACGCCGCGCGTATCGCGGCCATTCAGGAGTGGATCCGGGCCGGCGACGTCTATCAGCTCAACTTCACCGCCCCCTACCATGTGCACACCACCGCAAGCGCGGCGGCGCTCTATGCGCGGCTGCGCGCGCGGCAGCCGGCCGACTACGGGGCCTTTCTGCACTGCGCTGCCGGACAGCACATCCTGTCGTTTTCTCCGGAGCTTTTCTTCCGTGTAGACACGGAGGGCGAACGGCGTCGCATCGTCACGCGCCCGATGAAGGGCACCGCTCCGCGAGGCCGCACCACGTGCGAGGATCGCCAAGAGGCGGAATGGTTGCGCAGCGATCCCAAAAACCGCGCCGAAAACGTAATGATTGTCGATCTGCTGCGCAACGACCTGGGCCGTCTCGCAGAGTTAGGAAGCGTGCAGGTGGAAGATCTGTTCGCCGTAGAGCGTCATCCTACGCTCTGGCAGATGACCTCCACGGTGACGGCCAACCTGCGGCCGGAGATTCGATTCGGCGACATCTTCCGGTCGCTGTTTCCGTGCGGATCAGTAACCGGCGCGCCCAAGGTGCGTGCCATGCAACTGCTGGCGCAGATTGAGGATGAGCCGAGGGGAGTCTACACCGGAGCTATCGGCTACTTTTCACCGCGGCAGACGGTCTTCAATGTGGCGATTCGCACGCTGGAGCTGCATGGCAACCGCGGCACGATGGGTGTTGGCAGCGGCATCGTGATCGACTCCGCTGCTGCCGCGGAGTTCCGCGAATGCCAGTTGAAGGCAGAGTTTCTGACGGGCACCTCAGGATGGCTGCCAGAGCGATTTTCGTTGGTCGAAACGCTGCTTTGGGACGGATCGTATCCGCTCATCGAGTTGCACCTGGACCGCCTGGAAGATTCGGCACAGTATTTTGGATTTCCCTGCGAACGCGACGAGGTAAGAGAGGTACTGGAGAAACATGCGCAGGCATTGGCAGGCCGTGAGTCCCGGAAAGTGCGTCTCCTCCTCGACAGCAGCGGCAGCCTGCACATCGCAAGCGAAGTGCTTGCGGAAGTGAGCGGCCGATGCGAGCCCGGACGGGTCCGCATCTCGCGGCGGCGCACCGATCCGCGGAATCCGATGTACTTCCACAAGACCACGCACCGGCCGTTGTATGCCGATGCCTTTGGTGCCGCTTCACTGGCGGGCTTTGTCGACGTGCTCTTCCTGAATCGCAATGGCGAAGTCACCGAAGGCGCCATCAGCAACATCTTCGTCGAGAGGCAGGGCCGCCTGTACACGCCTCCGGTCGAGTGCGGGCTGCTGGCCGGGGTGTACCGGCGCTACGTGCTGGAGACGTACCCGAATGCTGAAGAGCGTGTGCTGCATCTCGACGATTTGCGCCAGGCCGACGCTGTGTATTTGAGTAACGCCGTCCGCGGCCTTCGCCGCGTGAGCATCGACTGGGAGGGTTGAGGCGCGGCCGTAACCAGTGCGCTGAATCTTCTCTCTACGGAGAACGGCTCACCGGCAGCCGCGAAAGCGCATTATTTGCTGTTCACAATGCGTTCCGCGCGGCCATAGGAACCAAGGTTGTGGGCGTTGGCATAGCCGAGGGCATTCAGTTTCCTTTTTGCCATGCCGCTGCGCACGCCGCTCTGGCAATGCAGCAGAATCGCCTGGCTCTTGTCCTTTACGCGCCGAGGCAGGCTGGTTTCGATTCCATCGAGAGGCAGATTGATCGCCCTGGGAAGATGGCCTGCGCTGAACTCGCCGGGCGTGCGCACATCGATGACCAGAGCGCCATTCTGCAGGTGCGTCTGCGCATCGCTGGCCGCTATCTGGCCAGCGCGTTTGAATAGGATAAAGAGAAGTACGACTGCAGCGAAGATGGCTACGGCGGTCCAATCCATACATCTTCCAGTTTAATGGCTGGTCTGAACCTTTTGCATCTGGGCCGCGCCCGTCATGCCCCGGCCACCTCCACCAGCGTGGAATAGAAGGTGGGGCCTCCGCCGATGTCGGTAAGTCTT
>JAJZNH010000370.1 GCA_021811745.1 Acidobacteriota bacterium | reverse complement strand
GACTGCTGCCCACAATCCGTCCCTGGAAAAACACCTGAAGCGGCGCAATCCGGGGCTCGGCCCACGCCGGACGCCCCACCCATCCTCAGCATGACAATGGGCGCGGGTGCCTCGCCTTTGGGTTTTCACCGTACGTACATCATGTACTTCGTATTTTGTACATAATGGTACAATCACTCCATGGAAGTCACCATCACCCAATTCCGGCGGGAGATGTTCGAGCTGGTGAACCGTGCTCTCGATGGGACGGAGGTCTGGGTGCGGCACAAGGGGCGGCGGTTTCGCATCGCGCCCGAAGGGCAGACGACCAACCGCCTCAGCCGGATTACGCCCATGGAGATTCTCAATCCCGAAGCGCCCAGTCTCAACGATCCGGCGCTCAAGGCCGAGTTGCAGGCGGAGATGGAGAAGGCCTGGGAAGACGACTGGTCAATCCTCCGATGAGGCCACGGACGGCGAACCCGCAAGTTTATCTCGACACGCATGTCGTGATCTGGCTGGCCGCGGGCAAGACGAGCCGGATCAGCCGCAAAGCGCAGGCGCTGCTTGAGGCGGCCGATCTTTTGCTCTCGCCGGTGGTCCTGCTGGAATTGGAATACCTGTACGAACTGGAACGTATTCGCCTGCGCAGCCGCGATCTTTTTCAAAAGGTCGCGCACGAAACCGGCCTCGAACTCTGCAATCTCCCGTTCTCATCGATTTCCGATGCGGCTCTCGATGAGTCGTGGACACGCGACCCGTTTGACCGGCTGATTGTGGCACATGCCAAGGCGAATGGCTTTGCGTCCCTGGTCTCCGCCGACGGAGAGATTCGCAGGCACTATCCGCGTACGGTGTGGTGACGGCGACAGGGCGGGCACCCGGATCACGGCACCCGGCTCCGTACCTGATATCTCCCTCGGTCTCTTTGCCGATGCCCGGGCGAGATGAGTTATTTCTCAGCCGCTCAACTTGCGGGGCACACCGCGACTTTGCCGCAGCGGCCGGAGGCCATGAGCGCATACGCCTCGCTGGCGCGCTCCAATGGGAAGCGATGCGTGATGATCGATTCGGGGTGAAGGTCCCAGCGCACCAGCCGCTCCACCAGTTCCTCCATCAGCCAGGTGGAGGTGACCCAGGAGCCATAGATCGATTTCTGATCGTGGATCATGTCGGGCGAGGGGTTGAAGGTGAGCGTGCCGCCTTCGCCGATGAGCGCGATGCGACCCCACTTGCGGGTGGCGCGGATGGCGGTGGCGCGCGCCTCGGCGTTGGCCGAGCAGTCGACGGCGCGCTCCACGCCATGGCCGCCGGTCAATTCGCGCACCTGGGACACGTTGTCGGGACCCGAGGAAAGCGCCTCGTCGCAGAGGCCAAGGCGAAGGGCAAGTTCCAGGCGCTCCTGGGAGATGTCGATGCCGACGATCTTCTGCGCGCCCAGCTTGCGGCAGAGCGCGCCGGCCGCCAGTCCTACGGGACCGAGGCCGGTGATGAGCACCGCATCGTTGCCGCTGATGCCGATCTTTTCCAGGCCCTCGTAGACGGTGCCAAAGCCGCACGCCACCTGCGCGCCGTCGGCATAGGTCAGCGGCTCGGGCAGTGGAATCAGGTCCTTTTCTTCGGCCAGCATGAACTCGGCCATGCCGCCGTCGCGCTGCCATCCGTAGGCGCGCCGGTATTGCGGGCTGGTGCAGGAAATCATGAAGCCGCGCCGGCAGTCCGTGCACACGCCGCAGCCGGAGATGTGATAAACGATGACGCGGTCGCCGGCCTTGAAGCGGCGGCAGCCGGGGCCGGTTTCCACGATCTGCCCCGCCGGCTCGTGGCCGGCGATCACGCCCTGGTAGCCCTCCGGCCCCTTGCCCAGGTGCTCGTGGTAGATGCACCGGATATCGGAGCCGCAAATGGTGGAGGCCTGCACCCGGAGAAGCACTTCTCCGTGACCGGGCGTGGGAACCGGAACACTCTTCAACTCCACCGAGCTGTTGCCGGGAAGGTACGCAGCTTGCATCGTGTTGCTCATTCGATTTGTCTCCGTTGGCGAGGTTCGCGATTGGAAGGACATGCCTCCGGGGCTAAAGCCCGTACCCTTCAAAACCCGCCATCAGGCCGGCGTGACTTCGCCGTTCATGTCCCACAAGTCTTCCCAGGATTGATTGTCCTTCCACAGAAAGACGTGCCCTTTGATCAGGCGGCAGTTGCGATCGATCTTCTCGATGGCGCTCATCTCGTCCGCGGCCAGCGGATCGCCGGCCACGCCGCGCAGGTTGGCCAGCAGATGCTCGCGACTGGTGGAAAAAGGAATCGGCGTTTGCCCGCGCTGCACGGCCCACTTGAGGCACACCACCGCGGGATGAATATTGTGCTGTGCGGCGATCGAGCGGATCACCGGATCTTCGATGGGAGCGCCATCGTCGGGCGTGCGGTCGCGCTCCGGCCGCGCGGGCGAACCGATGGGGCTGTAGCCGATGGGCTCGATGCCATGCTCGCGCAGCCAGGCGAAGAATTCCGGCTGCTGGAAGTAGGGGTGCAGCTCCATTTCATTCACCGCCGGCTTGATGCGCGCGTCGCGGAGCAGCAGCTTCATTTTGGGGATGGTCATGTTGGAGGTGCCGATGTGGCGCACCAGGCCGCGATCCACCAGCGCTTCCATCTGCCGCCAGGTGCGCATGTAGTTCTCGTGGATATACGGAACTGCGTTGGGATTGCGCTGGGTCACGTCGCAATGCGGCGGATGATGGTTGGGGAACGGCCAGTGGACGAGGTAGAGGTCGAGGTAGTCGAGGCGCAGGTCGGCCAGCGTTTTTTCGCAGGAGGCGATCACGTCGTCATGCTTGTCGTTCCACACCTTCGACGTGACCCAGATCCCTTCCCGGCGCAGGCCTTCGCGGAAGAGTTCCTGCAAGGAGGCGCCAATGCGGTCCTCATTGCCGTAAACTGAGGCACAGTCAAAGTGGCGATAGCCGAGCTTCGCCGCGGTTTTGACGGCGGCGGCGACAGCGTCGTGGGGCACGTGATCGGAGCCGAAGGTGCCCATGCCGATGGCGGGAAGGCGGGCGCCGGTGGCGAGACGCCGCTGCGGAACCAGGGCGGGATCGACGGCATCGGGGGCCGCTTGCCAGTGGGGATCGGAGGGCAACATGGGCAATCCTTAATCGTTAACTGTAACGGATCAAAGATTATGGTAAGCTTGGCGCGGTGTCAAGCGAGCTGAATCACAACCGGCGCGTGTGATATGGCCAATCCGCGACGCTCACGCGGCCGGGATTCCAGCTTGCTCGCGGCCGGAGCAATCATTTCAAATCCAGATGATCCTCCGCTCCAGGGCGACCGGCGCGGCCAGAAAGGAAACCATCTTCGTGGCGGTGCGGCTGAAGGATATCGCGGTCGATCTTGGGCTCTCGGTGGTGACGGTTTCGAAGGTCCTTCGCAACCACCCCGACATCGGCGAGAACACCCGCAAGCGCGTGCTCAAGCGGATGAAGGAGTTAAACTATCAGCCCAACCTGGCGGCGCGCTCGCTGATTACGGGCCAGACGTGGACCATCGGCATCGTGGTGCCGGACCTGCTGCATCCGTTTTTTGCCC
>JAJZNH010000386.1 GCA_021811745.1 Acidobacteriota bacterium | reverse complement strand
CCTGAATCAAAGCGGCTTTGATGCCCGCGCCGTCTATTCAGGCGAAAAAGCGCTTGATCTGGCCAGCACATTTCAGCCGGATATGCTTATCTCCGACGTCATCATGGCCGACCTGAACGGCATCGAAACAGCCATCCGCATCCGGGAATTGCTGCCTCAAATTAAAATTTTGCTGTTTTCCGGGCAGGCCGCCACCGCCGATCTGCTGGAAAAAGCCCGTGCCCGCGGCTACGAGTTCGAGATTCTGGCCAAGCCCGTTCATCCGCAGGACCTTCTGAGCCGTCTGCGGGGATAAGGCCATCGAAGCAAGAGCGTCCTGCCATCCAATGAAGAACCACGCCCTCGACGGCTTTTCGATGGCAATTCGTGGGCAGTACAGCGCTCGAACCCTAGGTTTCCGCGCCCGAAAAGAAGCAGCGCTGAATCCGCATTAAGAATTAACCACAATTAACTCATTCCGCACTTCTTACCTTCTCTACGTTGCTCGCGCCTTACCCGTACGCGCCAGTTCGCCGCCTGCAAGCAAGTAGCAATCACCCGGGAACCGCGCTCGCTACCTGTCTCACGGCTGTGATCATCTCCTCGCTGAATCTTTGTCCCTATGTGGCCGCAATTGCGTCCCGGCTTGTACAGGTCTTACGGCTTGGGCATTCCCATCATGCCAGGCCCATAAATCCGATCCTTGAGACTTCCTTGCCGTTAATCGCCGGGTTCTGCGCCATCAGCGTGCCGCAGCGCTGAGCCATCTCAGGCCATCTATCGTTTTGCCTGCTGGCCGGTATTCGCAGCCGACCCATCCCTCATAGCCGATCTCATCCATCAGACGGAAGAGATACTCATAGCGGATCTCGCCTGTATCCGGTTCATGACGCTCAGGGCACCCGGCAATTTGAATGTGTCCGCATTGGGACGCATAACGCTTGAGGTTCGCTGCCAGATCTCCTTCCATTATTTGCATATGATAGAGATCCATTTGCATTTTGAGGTTCGGCGCCCCCACCTCTTCGCAGATCGCACGCGAGTCCTTCTGTGTGGAAACCAGAAAGCCGGGCATGTCCCGCGTATTGATCGCTTCGAGAAGCAGCGTGAGATTCCGCTCAGCAAGCTTCTGCGCGGCATACCTGAGATTGGCGATCAGGGCGGAGCGGCAGGCTGCCGGATCGGCGCCCGCTGGAGCAATGCCCGCCATTGCGTGAAGCCGGGGTACGCCGAGAGGCCCGGCATACGCCAGCGCCTTGTCCACACCGTCACGGAATTCCTGCTCGCGCCCGGGCAGTCCGGTGATGCCGCGCTCCCCAGCAGTCCAATTGCCCGCCGGCATGTTGAACAGGACAATCTGCACTCCGGCGGCTTTGGCCCTCGCGGCTACCTCCTCTGGCGAGTGCTCGTATGGGAAAAGAAATTCAACCGCCGTAAACCCCGCATCCGACGCTGCCTTGAACCGGTCAAGAAAGGGAACCTCATTAAACATCATTGTCAGATTGGCTGCGAACCGCGGCATACTGTTCATCCTCCTATTCAATAAAATTCGCCATGATATCGGCGCCCGCCGTGATCACGGCGATGCGCGCATCTTTGCCGTGACGAGCCGGCCGCCACTGCCAGCACTTCATGGAAATCAACGCCTGCTGTGATTACGATCTTATTCTTCCTCCGATGTCCTCTGGAGTGAGGAGGCGCAGTTGGCGCCCGAACCGGCAGGAGCTTCAAATCTTTAGTGGGGGCTCGCAGCCAACGATCCCCGCATGGATATGGGAGTCTGTCTTAGGGATGGTGGGCAGTGAGGGACTCGAACCCCCGACTTCCTGCTTGTAAGGCAGGCGCTCTAACCAACTGAGCTAACCGCCCGCACACAACCACACTTGCGGCTTCATCTTTCTCTCATGATACCAGCGCCGCGTCGCAGCCGAAAGCCGCGTCTAGTTGATAAACTCAGCCGGTGAGCCATCTTATCGTCAACGCCGACGACTTTGGCCTGACCGCCGGGGTCAACCGCGCTATCGCGGAACTTCACGCGGCCGGCGTGCTCACCAGCGCCACGCTGATGGCCCGGGCCACTGCCACGGATGAAGCCATCGAAATTGCCCACGCCACCCCCTCACTGGGCGTAGGCTGCCATGTGGTGCTGGTGGACGGCGATCCAGTGCTGCCGCCAGAGGCGATCCCCACCCTTATCGATTCGTCAACATCGCAGTTCCATCCCAAATTGGGCCCCTTCTTACGGCGGCTCCTCACCGGCCGCATGCGCGCAACCGAAATTGAATCCGAAGCCACCGCGCAAATCGCCGTGCTCCAAAGCCGCGGTCTGCGCCTGACGCACATCGACACCCACAAGCACACACACATGTTTCCGCCGGTGCTGCGGCCGGTGCTGCGGGCGGCCCGGGCCGCGGGCATTCGCGCTGTGCGTAATCCCTTTGAGCCGGCCTGGAGCGTGCGAGCCACCGAGGGCGCGCCCTGGATGCGCCGCGCGCAGGTCAGCGTGCTGCGGCGCTTCGAGCACGCCTTCCGGCAAATTGCCTCCGAAGAGGGCTTCGAAACAACGAACGGCTCCATCGGCGTGCTGGCAACCGGCACGCTCGACGCCGCGACCATCAATTCCCTGCTCCGCAACCTGCCGGACTCCGGAACCTGGGAGTTGGTGACGCATCCGGGCTATAACGACGCCGATCTGGCGAGGGCGCACACGCGGCTTCTTGCCGAGCGCGAGACGGAACGTAACGCGCTGCATGCGCTTAACCAATTTCCCGCTGCGGAGTTGATCTCCTTTGCCAGGCTGGCAGAGCGGACAGCCGGGCGGGCAACTGAGCAGAACGCACGCGCGTAGAGTTTTTTGACTTATGAGCAATTCGGGAAGCGTTAGCAAGAAGCCGGACAAGCAAGCCCCCTGCGACTTTCTGGACATGCTGCGGCGCGATGGCGTCCTGCGGCATGCGGACGCTACGCTCACGCCGCTGACAGATGGGGTATCGAGCGACATCTTTCGCATCGACGACGGCGAAGATACCTTTGTCGTCAAGCGCGCGCTGGCCAAACTCAGAGTCAAGGATGACTGGACCGCGGACATCGCCCGCAATCGCTACGAGTATCTTTACATCGAATATGTGAGCCGTTTTCTGCCGCATGCGGTTCCCTTGCTGCGCACGAAAGATGCGCATCGCGGCTATTTTGCCATGGAATTTCTGGGGCCGGAGTTCGCCAGTTGGAAGCAGTTACTGCTGCGCGGCGAAGCCCGGATGGACCACGCCCTATTGGCGGCAAACGTACTGGGCAGGATTCACGGCCGCTCAGCCGGAGACCCAGATGCGCAACGGCAATTCGATACCACGGCAAACTTCACCCAATTGCGCATTGATCCTTACCTGCTGACGACGGGAAAGCGCCATCCAGACCTGCGCGCTCAGTTTGAAGCCGAGGCGGAGCGCCTTGCCTCAACCCGGCAATGCCTGGTTCACGGCGACTTCAGCCCCAAAAATATCATGATCTCGCCGTCGCGAATGGTGCTGCTGGATTGCGAAGTGGCGTGGTATGGCGATCCCGCGTTCGACCTGGCGTTTCTAGATCGGAA
>JAJZNH010000749.1 GCA_021811745.1 Acidobacteriota bacterium | reverse complement strand
TACGCGCAGCGCGGCTTCAACCAGGCGCGCTCCCTGGCCGCGCACGCGCTGGCATTCCTGCGCAAGAGCCATCCGGAGTGGCGGCTCGAACTGGCTCCGAGTACGCTGATGCGCCTGCGCGCCACGGCGAGCCAGGCCGGCCTGACGCCGCGCCAGCGCCGGCTGAATGTGCGCGGAGCCTTTTCGGTTTCCGATCCGTCCATCGTTGCCGGGAAGCACGTGCTGATCATCGATGACATTTACACCACCGGCGCTACGGCTCGCGCAGCGGCCCGGGCGCTGGTGCGAGCGGGAGCGGAATCCGTGTGGGTGGCCACGCTGGCCAGGGCGCGGCGCGTCAGTGCAATTCGATTGGATTTCAATTCATCCCGGGAGGATGCAGAAGGCGGCTCTGTGCCCGCAGGTGGCGGGCAGGCCGCGGGGATTGAGAAAGCAGGGTTTGATTCGGCCTATTCATCGCAAGGGCAACCATCTTTTTGACGGGGGAAGAGATGTCGCTGGGAAAAGCCATGATTCATGCGCGCAAGCAGAAGTCCATCGCCAAGGCGGCGCTGGCCGCCGATCACGCGGCCGGCCAGGTCAGCGTGCAGACGACTGTCCACTTGCTGCAGATGCCGGTGCTCGTACTCAATGCTTCCTATGAGCCTATCAACATCTGTGGTGCGCGGCGGGCGCTGGTGCTGGTGCTCAAGGGCATCGCGCGCACTGAGGAGGAGCACGGCCTCATCCTTCATGCGCAGCGCAGCCGCATCCCCATGCCCTCGGTGATCCGGCTGCTGGAGTACCGTCGCATTCCCCACCAGACGCGCGCCCTCTCGCGCAAGAACATCCTGCTGCGCGACCGCAACACCTGCCAGTACTGCGGCGAGACCATGCCGCCCGGCGAATTGACGCTGGACCACGTTGTTCCCCGCTCGCGTGGCGGCAATTCCACTTGGGAGAACCTGGTGGCCTGCTGTCATCCCTGCAACCGCCGCAAAGGCAATCGCCTGCTTTCTGAGATCGATGACATGATCCTGCTGCGCGAGCCGCGTCCCTTCTCGCTCCACACCAGCCGCCAGATCATGCGCATGCTGGGCCGCGGCGACGACCGCTGGCGGAAGTATTTGTTCTATTAAGGCAGTTGGAACAGCGGCGCTGTGATGAATTTGTATCCGCGGGCGGGGCGGCGAATTGCGATCTTCCTGGGCCTGATTGCGCTTGTTGCTGTCTCGCCGCACTGCGCGCGGCGCAGCCCCGATGACAATGCCGGAAACGCCTTCCAGTATCCATGGCTGAACCGCGCTCTTTCTCCGGACGTGCGGGCCGGCCTAGTCCTGAAGCGGATGACTCTGGACGAAAAGATCTCCTTATTGCACGGAACCGCCTGGCACGCATTGGACATGGACACCATGAACCTGGAGTTGTTGCATTCCAATGGAGGAGTGGGGTACGTGGTGGGCGTTCCACGCCTGCACATCCCCGGAATCCAGATGACAAACGCGTCCTACGGCGTAACGCGCAGCCGGAGGAACCATCGATATTCCACGGCGCTGCCGGACGATCTGGCGCTGGCGGCTACCTGGGATGAGCATGCCGCCTATGAGTACGGCGCGTTGCTCGGGCGGGAATTGCGCGCCCAGGGCTACAACATGTCTCTCGGCGGAGGCGTCAATCTGGCGCGAGAGCCGCGCGACGGCCGCACCTTTGAATTCCTCGGAGAAGATCCCATTCTCGCGGGCACCATCGCCGGCCAGGAGGTGGCGGGGACGCAGGCCCAGCATGTCATCGGCGATATAAAGCACTTTGCAATGAACGACCGCGAAACCGGCCGGCACACGCTCAATGTCAATATCGATAAGCGCGCCATGCGCGAGACCGATTTGCTGGCATTCGAAATTGGGCTGCGCATTTCACATGCCGCGGCTGTGATGTGCGCCTATAACGGCGTGAATGGCGAGCCTTCCTGCCAGAACAAGTATCTACTTACCGATGTGCTCAGAAACGACTGGCAATTTCCCGGCTTTGTCCTCTCGGATTGGGGCGCAACGCACAGTACGGCCAAGGCCTCCGAGGCCGGCCTGGACCAGGAAGAGCCATCGTCTGTCTTTTATGGAGAAGCGATGAAGCGGGCCGTGCTCACAGGCAAGGTCTCCATGGCCGAGCTGGACGAACACGTTCGTCGCATCCTGCGATCGGAGTTTGCCAGCGGCGTCGTCGATGATCCTCCACGCAAAAGCTCCATTGATGTCGATCGCGATCTGAATATCGCGCAGCACCTGGCGGAGGAGAGCATGGTTCTGCTCCGGAACGAGGATGCGCAGCTTCCGCTCGACGCCACCAGGCTTCGCGCCATTGCCGTGATTGGCGCGCATGCCGATGTTGCGATGATCTCCGGGGGCGGTTCGGGCCATGTCGACCCGCCGGCCGGGAGCGTCCCGCATTTCGGCTGGGGTGGGCTGTGGCGGAGTGAAGAGTGGTTTCCGACCTCGCCGTTGAAAGCGTTGCGCGCGCGCGCAAAGCATGCAAAGGTCGAGTACGATCCCGGCACCAATCCCGCCGCGGCTGCCGCTCTGGCCCGGGCTGCCGATGTCGCCATTGTCTTTGTCTACCAAGGGGAAAGCGAAGGCATGGATCTGGCTACGCTTTCTCTTCCCGGGAACCAGAATGCGCTGGTCGAGCAGGTAGCGGCCGCGAATCCGCATACGATTGTGGTCCTGGAAACGGGCAGCCCCGCCCTGATGCCGTGGGCCAACAAAGTCAGCGCCATTCTGGAGGCGTGGTATGCGGGGAGCCGCGGAGCGGACGCGGTTGCCAACGTACTGTTCGGGTACGTGAACCCGAGCGCCAAATTGCCGATCACATTTCCTCTGCGCGATGCCGATATGCCCCAGCCCACCGTCGCGGAGCCGCCTCCGCCCCGGCGGGAGAACAGCGCATTCGCGCATCTGGCCGCCCTGTTCGGCCCGCCCGGCCGGGAGCCCCCTCCAGTGCAGCTTTACTACAACGATGGATTGCTCGTTGGTTACAAATGGTACGAGGCGAAGCACAACGCCGTGCTGTTTCCTTTTGGTTTTGGGCTCTCCTACACCAAATTCCACTACTCCGGCCTGCGCGTGAAGGTTCGCGGCGGAGTCAGCGTCAACTTCACGATTCAAAATACAGGCAGCCGGGCCGGAGCGGAGGTTGCCGAGGTCTATGCGTCGCCGCCCCCGAGCGCGGGAGAACCTCCCAAGCGTCTGATCGGCTGGCAAAGAACGCAGTTGAATCCGGGCGAAAGCAAACAGGTCTCACTTCAAATTCAGCCGCAGTATCTCTCGATTTTCGATGTTGACAAGGACGCGTGGCGCCTGGTCCCGGGGGAATACACGATCTTCGTGGGGGGATCGTCAGAGAACCTGCCCTTGCGGCAGAGAGTGCGCCTGGGAAATTTCAGGGAACAGCCAAATGAAGCCGAAATCGGGCTGCCACCCAACCGCTGATTCATGCCGGCTTGAGGCTGAGGCGTCTTCAGGAATCCCTTAAAATGAGAAAGTTGTCGAATTACCTTCGTGAACATCCGGTGATCGCTCCCGCCCGGCAGTTGCAGCCTGCGCAG
>JAJZNH010000868.1:855-3577 GCA_021811745.1 Acidobacteriota bacterium | reverse complement strand
GAGTGGGGCAGGAATAGCCCCTGTACGTGGGCTCCCAATGTGGGCGGCGCACAGGCGGATATCTGGCGAACCAGCGGTGACATCGTTGCTCCGGTTGTGGCGGGGAGCAAGAACACAGGCCGCAAGGCCAGTTTTCAGAAGATGCTCCGCAACTTCGATCAGGGAATTCATCCCGAAGCGGAGCACACTGGTTTCTACAACGATCCCGACATGATGGTGATTGGCATGCCGGGCCTAAGCGATGCCGAGAACCGCGTTCACATGAGCCTGTGGGCCATCTCTGGCGCGCCGCTGATTGTTGGTGCTGACCTGACCAAACTGAGTGAAGCGACGCGCGCGATTCTCACCAATTCTGCTGTTCTTGCTGTTGACCAGGATGCTCTTGGCTTGCAGGCGATCAAGGTTGCGGAACAGGGAGGCGGGCTTGAAGTGTGGTCCAAGCGCCTTGTAACGCCGGGCGAGCGCGCCGTCGTGTTGCTGAATCGCACTGCTTCCGCCGCCCCCATCGCGGTTCATTGGAGCGACCTCGGCCTGGGAGGTTCTGAGGCGGATGCGAAAGATCTGTGGGCCGGAAAGGATCTCGGCTCATTTTCAGATTCTTATTCAGTTACTGTTCCGGCCGGAGACGCAATCATGCTCTTTGTCCGCGGACGCGAAGGCAGGATGACGCGCTACCCGCCATCTGTGTCTAGCGAATCGGCCGCAGGCAGCAACGTCACGAAGAATCACGAACTCGTATTCAGCCGGGTATCCTCACGCTTTCCAATGGCGCCGATTGAGATGGTCTACACCAACCCTGGGCCGTCGACCCGCTTCGCGGAGCTTCGCGTGAACGGGCAGGATGCGACACGCATCGCATTTCCTTCCACCAGCGGAGCCGTGGGCGCAGTCTGGATTGAAGCTCCGCTTGATCGCAGTGGTGCGCAGAATGAGTTGCGCTTCTCGGCCGTATGCGAGCCCGGGCCGGCCATCCGGTTTATTGCGCTTGAATGAAGTCAATGAATCACCGTAAAGGCAGCAGGTTTGCCGAGGCTGCAGCGCCACGCTATATAATCCAGCCCGGATTCAAAATAAACGAAGTGAGGGGCCCGAAACCATGAAGAGCCTGGTGTGCGCAGCGAGAAACAGATGCGGATTGGGGATTTTGGTGGTCGTGGCGCTGGTTCTACTGGGTTCCGCTCCCGGGCCGGCTCAGCCTGCTCCGCAGAGCCCAGCCAACGCGCTGGAGTCTGGCTTTCTCACTCCGCCACGCTCGGCCAAGCCGCTGGCGTATTGGTGGTGGCTAAACGGCCACACCGATGCAGCAACCATTACCAGCGATCTGGAGGCCATGCGCCGCGAGGGCTATGGCGGCGCAATCCTGATGGACGCCAACGGCTCCAACCAGGGCGGGAATAGGGAAGTGCCTGCCGGGCCGATGTTCGGCAGCCCTGCCTGGCGCGATCTCTTTCTGCACACACTGAAAGAAGCGAGACGGCTCGGGCTGCAGATCAGCCTCACTATCCAGAGCGGGTGGAATGTGGGCGGTCCTACCGTAACGCCGGCGCAGTCTGCCAAGCTGCTCACGTGGTCGCGGAAAATAGTGAGCGGCCCCGGACAGCAGACCCTCCAGCTTGAAACACCCCCCATGAAGAATGGCTTTTACCGCGACATTGAGGTGCTGGCCTATCCGCTGCGCCATGGGCCTGCGCTAGCGGGCGATACTGCGGCCGGCGATATGCGGCGGCCCATACGCGACCTGAAGCGGAAGGCGGTGTTTGTCGAGGCTGGATTCTCGGTGCCGGATTCAAAGCCATTGCTCGAAGACTTTCCCTCAGTCCCGGGCGAAGCCGATTTTGACGCCGATCAGGTGGTGCATCTGACCGCGCGGATGTCGCCAAATGGCGCTTTGACATGGAACGTACCCAAGGGCCAGTGGGAGGTGTTGCGGATCGGCTACACCAGTTCAAACTCCAGGGTTTCCACGAGCAGTGGGAAGTGGCAGGGTCTGGTAATCGATTACATGGACCGCGACGCATTCATGACTTACTGGAACACGAACGTCCAGCCACTGCTTACGGCGGCGAAGCCTTATTGCGGCAACTCCCTCAGGTATGTGTACACCGACAGTTGGGAGGTAGGAGGCGTGAACTGGACGCCCACCTTCCGCCAGGCATTTATGGCCGATCACGGCTACGATCCCGTGCCCTATCTGCCGATTGTTGCAGGCCGCATCGAGAACAGCCGCGAAACCAGCGATCGCTTTCTGAACGACTTTCGCCGCACCATCGGCAACCTGATTCTGCGCAACCACTATCAGCTCTTCGGAGCGATGGCGGCGAAGAATGGACTGGGCTTTCATCCCGAATCCGGCGGCCCGCATGGAGCGCCCGTCGATGCCCTGCGCCTGCTCGGAGCAGATACTTTTCCGCAAACAGAGTTCTGGGCGCAATCAAAGACTCATCGCTCCACTGATCTCGATCGCTTCTTCGTGAAGGAGGCGTCAAGCGCGGCGCATATCTACGGCAAAACGCTGGTAGCCGCTGAAGGTCTTACAGATTTAGGCCCGCAGTGGCAAGAGTCGCCGTCGATGAACCTGAAGCCCACCTTCGACCAGGCGGTGTGCGCAGGGTTGAATCTGCTTGTATGGCACCAGTTCACTTCGTCGCCTGCATCAACGGGGCTGCCGGGGCAGGAGTATTTCGCCGGTACGCACTTCAACCCCAAGGTCACTTGGTTTCGC
>JAJZNH010000868.1:0-845 GCA_021811745.1 Acidobacteriota bacterium | reverse complement strand
ACATGGGGCGCGTGCAATTCATGATGCAGCAGGGGTTGCCGGCGTCGGATGTCCTCTATTATTACGGCGATCAGGTGCCGAACTTTGTGCAGTACAAAGGCGCTGACCCCGCGCATGTACTGCCCGGCTATGACTACGATGTGGTTGATGAGGATGTACTGACGCATGGCTTGAGCGTCGATCATCACCGCATCCGCCTGGCAAATGGCACAGAGTACAGCGAACTCGTCATGCCGCCGCTCACCAATATCTCGCTGCCCGCGCTCAAGGCCATTGATCGGCTTGTGCATGAAGGCGCAACGGTTGTAGGCGAAAAGCCCACGCACCTTACCGGCCTGCCAACGCAGACGGCTACGGATGCCGATGTACAGAGTATCGCAAACCCACTCTGGGCAGGATGCGGCAGCGAGGGCAAAGGCGCGAGCGAAGTTGGCAAAGGCAAGATCGTCTGCGGAGAATCGGCGCGGCAGGCATTAAAAGATGCGGGCATTGGGCCGGATCTGAGCAGCGCCGGCCCCGCTCCCGACGAGGATTTCGATTTCATTCACCGGCGTTCCGGCGCGACGGAAATTTACTTCATCCGTAATACCAGGCCCGTTGCAGTTGCAACGGTGCTGAGCTTCCGCGTGCACGGCCTTGCGCCGGAGATATGGTCGCCGCAGACGGGTGCGATCCAACTGCCGGGTGTCTACCAGGAGACTGCCGATGGGCGTACCAATCTGCCAGTGTGGTTTGCGGCCTACGGATCGCGCATCATTGTCTTCCGCAGGGCGGCGGGGCCGCATGTGGTGCGGCTGGTGCGCGATGGACAGGAAATTTTCCCGCAACTGAAATCGGGCGTGGGA
>JAJZNH010000696.1 GCA_021811745.1 Acidobacteriota bacterium | reverse complement strand
CTATAACTACAGGACTTTCCCGCAATACCTGCTGCGCTCGGATCCGACCAAGGACTTCGACTTCTCCATGCTGAAAGACCTAACCATCGGCGACCGGCTTATCTTGCAGCCGCGCTTCGACGCCTTCAACGCATTCAACCGGCCACAGTTCCAGGGTGCCAATACCACCCCGACATCCGGCAGCTTTGGCGACGTGACCAAGCAGTTGAATTCCGGCCGGCAAATGCAGGTCGGAATCCACTTGCTCTTCTAAAGCTGGCAGCAAGGCAAACAACGGCGGAGGATGCGCAATGCATCCTCCGCCGTTGTTCTTTTCAGCGCTGTGATGTTGAATCGGCCAGACTGTGCTGCGCCTTCTAGGCAAAGGCGACGCTGTACTGTTCTCCAGCCTGCAGATCGACTCCGATTGTGTGCGCGTCCACGCGACGCACTGGCAAGCTTTTCGCGCCGCGTGTCACGCGCAGTATCCTCTGTGGGGCCGGAGCAGCCAGCGTGATGTGGCCATCGATGCTCGCACGCAGGGTGGCGCTGGTTGCTCTGCCGCCTTGCCATACGCAGTCAACTGCAACGCCGCCGCGGGCGCGCAATCCGCGAAAGCTGCCCGCGGGCCAGGCCTTGGGCAGCGCAGGCAACAGCCGCACGACGCCGCCGTGGCTTTGCAGCAGCATTTCAGTTAGTGCCGCAGCGCCGCCCAGGTTGCCGTCGATCTGGAAGGGCGAGTTCGCCTTCAGCCCGCATACATCGAAGAGATTAAGCCGCGTGCAGAGCCGCAGCAGCGCCAGCATGTTCTGGTAGGCCGCTTCGCCATCCTCCAGCCGCGCCCAGCAGTTGACGATCCATGCGCGGCTCCAGCCGGTGCTGCCGCCGCCGTGGCCCAGCCGGCGCAAAAGCACGTTGCGCGCGGCTGTCGCCAGCTCCGGAGTTCCGCGCGGTGTAATCTGGTCATCGGGGTACAGCGCGAAGAGATGCGAAATGTGCCTGTGCCCCGGCTCGGTTTCCGCGTAGTCTTCGTTCCACTCCTGCAAACAACCATCCTTGCTAATTTTGAAAGGCGGCAGCCGTTTGCTCGCGGCCCGCACCTGCTCACGCAAATCTTCATCCACTCCCAGCAACTCGCTGCCACGCGCAACGCGATCGAAGATGGCGCGAATGATTTCGCTGTCCATCGCGGGCGACATGCAGAGACTGGCCGCGGTGCCATCCGGCAGCCGGTACTTGTTTTCCGGCGACTGGCTCGGCCCGCTCAGCAGCGTTCCATCAGGGCCCTCGACGAGATAGTCCAGAAAGAACTGCGCAATCTCTTGGAGCCGCGGATACGCGCGCTCGAGCAGGAAGTCGCGGTCGCCGTTGAACGCATAGTGTTCCCACAGATGCAACGAGATCCACGCGGCGCCCATTGGCCACACGCCCGCCTGCACGTGGTCCACGGGAATGGAGTCACCCCATAGATCGGTGTTGTGATTGATCAGGAAACCACGCGCTTTGAAGTACTTCATCGCCGTTTCAGCGCCAAAGGAGCGCGTGCTGTCGAGCAGATCGAATAACTGCGGATGCAGATCGGCCAGGTTGCCGGGCTCGGCGATCCAGTAATTCATCTCCGCATTGATGTTGACGGTGTACTTTGATCCCCACGGCGGATCCAGGCTCTCGTTCCAGATGCCCTGCAGATTTGCCGGCAGTGTGCCGGGGCGGCTACTGCTGATGAGCATGTACCGGCCGAATCGAAAGTAGTTTTCGATCAAACCGGTATCCTCACTACCGTCCTTGACGCGCTGCATGCGCTTGTCGGTCGGCATCTTTGCGAGCGGGTCGCGGCCCTCCATCAGCCGGATCTCCGCGCGTTGCGCGTAGCGGTTATAGTCGGCCACATGCTCGGCGCGCAGTTGACTGTAAGTGAGCGATGCGGCATCTGCCAGATTCCGCGCGCATGCCTTCGCCATACCCGCGTCATCGCATTCGCGGAAGTCTGTTGCCGCCGTTACCAGGAGCGTAACAGCGCGCGCATTCTCGATTCGTAAAGAGCCCTGGCTTGCATGAACCGTACCGCTATCGAGAATCGCCTTGACCTCTGCGCGAAAGGCCACGCCCACTTGCCGCTCCTGTGTCGCGGGATCAGTTGTCGGATTCACAGGCCGCGCCGCGCCCGTCATCACAAGGCGATCGTTTGCTGCAGCACTTGTTTCGCTGTGTGCCGGGCGGTCAAGTTTCACATTCAGCGTCATCGGGTATGTCGATTCCAGGCGCACAACGATCACGTTGCGTGGCGCGGAACTGAAGATTTCGCGCGTCCACCGCACATCGCCGGCGGCAAAGCGCGTCTTTGCAATCGCCTCATCGAGATCCAGCTCCAGCCGGTAATCCGTAACCTGCTCGGGCACGCCGTCGAATTCGAGCCACAAGTCGCCGAGCGTCTGGTAGCAGGGCAGCCGGACGGGAATTCCCATCATCACCTGCGCCGCCAGTGCTTCAGCTTCGTGCACCTTGCCGGCCATCAGCAGCTTTTGCACTTCCGGCGTGCGGCTGGCCTGCGGATTGTTCCGGTCGCGCCGCTCGCCGATCCACACGGTCTCTTCATTCAACTGCAGGCGCTCTTTCTTCGTGGCGCCAAAAACAACCGCGCCCAAACGTCCATTGCCCACCGGCAACGCGTCGGGCCAGGCGGCGGCCGGCTGCTCAAAGAAGATGCTGTGTCCACCCTCCTGTTCATCCGCGCCTTTACCCCATGCATGCGAGGCCGGTAACTGCGCCAGCGCTGCGCCGGTAAGGGCCGCATCGCGCAAAAAGCGCCTCCTGCTCCATCGTTTCCGCATCCTGAGTTCTCCTATTGTTCCACCAGTACCGCGCTGTAGGGCGATACGTGCAGAACGCCGTCGCGCAAAGCGTCAGCGTGACCTTTGGTGAGTGTAATGCCCTGCCTGGCATCGATTGCCGGACCGGTAAGCAGCCACTGCTCATGTGCATTTCGCAGAGGTACCTTCATGGAGACTGGCTGATCGGTTTTATTGATCGCAACGATACAGTGCGCGCCTGCTCTCGTGCCCGCGTAAGCACGGACTTTGTCGCTGCTGCAAACAAGACTCGATTCTTCGATTGCCACTCCGGCAAACTGCTTCGCCAACGCCATTCCAAAAAACTCCGGCCGGCGCACAAAACCCGCGGTCAGGCCGCCGGCGATCGGCGTGTAATAGCCGTCGCCACCGCCGTGCAGGTTCACGCCTGCGCAGCCCATGGCGGCGAAGTGAAGCATGATATCGACGACCCACAATGCGCTGGCCAGCGTGTCGCTCACGCCGGGTTGGCCGCCGTTCCAGCAGGAGTTGCCTTCGCTCATGCGATACGGAAGCCCAGCCTCGCGCGCTGCCTCCACGGCGATCTGCAAGTCACGATCGAGCTTCGGGTCAGGCGACAGCAGCTTGTCGATGGTGATGCCCTTTGCGCCTGCCGGGCCCATGGCGTAGTAGTGCCAGGTGAGCATCACAACGTCAGGCGCGCTCCTTTTCACATCCTGCGCGAATCCGGCGACATAGTTCATTTTGTTGGAGACATCGGGGCCAGCGAATCTGGCCTGCGGAACCCGTG
>JAJZNH010000820.1 GCA_021811745.1 Acidobacteriota bacterium | reverse complement strand
ATAAAGGGGCACCAGATGGATATGCGGGAGCAATCGCGTGCAGCCCGATTCATTTTACATGGAGCATACAGGCACGCCCTCTTATTATCATGCACCACCGCGAAGACGATCATCCGTGAGCGGCCTCACTGATCAGGAGGAGTTGCATTGGATTTACGTACCGACGACATCCGCTCCTCGCGATTTGAGTAGAGGCTTCCATTCAATTCCGCTCCAGCTAAAACACTGAAAGCGGTGATGTAAAGCCAGACCAGCGTGGCAATCGCGGCGCCAAAAGAGCCGTAGAATCGCGTGTAGTTGGCGATGCGCGTCACGTACCAGCCGTAGGCCAGCGTCGTCGGGAACCAGACGACGGACCCCGCAATCGCTCCAGGAGCGACCCATAACCAGTGCTCCGTCCGTTTTGTTCCAAAGTGGTAGATGGCGCTTAGAACAGTGACACTTGTAACAAGCGCGATCGACCACCTCACCATGCGCCAGAAGAAGAGCACGATATACCGCATTTCGTGACCGGCGTCTTTGATCATCCACAATTCGATCTGGTGGCCAAAGACGATGACCAGAGTGGCAACAGAAAGCGGTACCATCGCGATGGGCAACAGCAGCAGCGCCCTTATTCTGCGTCCCAGAAAGCTCCATGACTCAATGGGAAGGCCATAGGCGCGCCGAAAGCCCTCCATCAGCGACAGCATCACGCCCATGCCCGCAAAGAGGCTCAACGCAGTCGCAGAGAGGAGGACCTGAAATGAGTGAAGAGGCCGGGTAAGGACGTAGGTCTGCAGCATCTCCATGGTATCGGCCGGGAGAAACTGCTCAAAGAAGGAGCGAATCTCGCCGACAAAGGTCGTCCCCGCCTGTACCTGTGCGAGCAGCGTGGTAATCACCAAGAGCGCGGGAAATAGCATGAGCATGCCCGAGTACGCGGCAGCCTTGGCCGTATTCAGCACATCATGTGCAACGACCCGGCCCACGAGGCCCCTGGACTTGGCGAGTAACCTTTTCAAGCGCATCACTGGCAAGAGTAGTGCATCTGACGGGTTTTCGCGAGAAGCCTTTGTGAATAGACAGGTTGGCGACGCCACAGCGGCAGCACCGAATACCCGCCGGCAGAGATTGCAACCGGCTGCATTAGGCGCGCGGGCGGGTTCTCTGATAGACTTAAAGTTCTGAGTTCAAACGCAGGAAGACGCTATGTCCATTCATCCAGTTATGCAGCGCCTGGCCGACAAGCTCAAGCGCACCGACCTCCCCGATTTTGTGCCCGGTGACCAGGTTCGCGTCCAGGTCAAGATCAAGGAAGGCGATAAAGAACGCCTGCAGGCCTTTGAAGGCCTGGTGATCGCCGTCAACCACGGCCCCCAGGGAACGTTTACCGTCCGCAAGATGAGCTTTGGCCAGGGGGTCGAGCGCATCTTCCCCTTCAACTCCAAGGTCGTCGACAAGGTGGAAAAGATCCGCAGCTATAAAGTGCGCCGCGCCAAGCTGTTCTACATCCGTGGACTGCGCGGCAAGGCCGCCCGCCTGAAGGAGATCGACCGCGTAACCGGCAAGGTGCGCGCCTAATCTGCTCAACATCCATACCTAAAAGAAACAGCCCCGGCTTTGGCCGGGGTTGTTTCTTTCTGGAGCGCATTGGGCGCTGGGCTCCCATCTCAGGGAGTGTGCTGGTGCTTCTCCGGACGGCTTACGCCGCCAAATTCGCGCATCAAGTTGAGAACACTGCTAAAGCCTTCCTTCACTCCCCAGCGCTCCATGGTCTTGTTGAAGGTTACGCTGCTCGAAGGCGAGTAGGCATTGCTGAGCGCCGTCGACATGGCAAAGCCGAGCATGGCGGAATAATTCGGCGCCTCGCCGCCCTGGTCGTTGAACGCCACGGCCTCGCTGCGCAGCGCCCACCATATTCTCGATCGAACCGAACCGGCCCCCTTTCGGAAGTAGCGCGGATCCTGGTGAAGCATGGTTAGCAGCAGGCCATCGGTAAAGAAGAAGGTTGCGGCAAGATTCGCGGCGTTGTAGCCGTACCGCTGACCGAATGCGCCCCATCCTGATCCGTAGTTCGGGCCATAGCTCGTGAGTTGATCGTACCCTGCAAACATGGCTGATTCGATCAGAAAGGACGGATCGACCGTCTTGCGATATGCCATTTCGAATTTCTGTCTCGTTCGCAGCGGAGCTACCGGAATATTGGGGTCCTGGATGGTCTCGTAACCGGGAAACAGCAGCAGGACGCGGGCATGGGGCAGCGGAGCTTCAGGGAGTGACGTATCAATGGGCGCCTGTGCAAAAGATGCCGTGACCGCGAAAGCCAGAATAAACAAGACAGACACAGATAGCTTGGCGAGTCTTCGATCCACTTTGCACCTTTCTATGTTCAAGTCTTCACCGCATGTTGAATTTGCCGGGGAAGTAGCGGCGTATAGCGATCTGGCAGCACTCAGAGTGGGAAAACTGCCATTCCTTGGGATTAATCTTGCGAATCAAAGGTTTTGACGCTTCAGAGGCCCAAAAGTATCACCTCGGGTTCCGGCCTTTGGGCAGCATCTCAATCCAAAATATCCAGGGCTCAGGCAAACTCATAGTCGCATGGTCATGGGCAAAGAAACAACGCCTGCTTACGCGCAATGAAAGCGATCCGCATGCGGCTTGAGCCGTGAAGCACATCCTGAAGAATTGTCCGTGCACCCCGGAGAGCTTCTTATACTGACAGCATGGCTGGATCCACAGAATGCGGATGGACACTGGAGGAGGCTGCGCGCAAGCGGGGAGCGCTTCGCATCGCCGGATTGGACGAGGTGGGCCGCGGGCCGCTCTTCGGACCCGTGGTTGCCGCCGCGGTGATTCTTCCCAGGGGTTGCCAACTGCACGGCTTGAACGACTCAAAGAAACTTTCCGAAAAGAAGCGCAACGGCCTCGACCGCGAGATCCGCGCCAACGCCGTGGCGTGGGCCATTGCATCCGTAGATGCGGAAACCATTGACCGCATCAACATCCGCAATGCGTCGCTACTGGCTATGCGCCGCGCCGTGGAGCAACTGGCGCTGAGTCCCGACTTCCTGTTGATTGACGGCCGCGATACCGTCGACTGCGACTGCCCGCAGCAGGCCATCATCCGGGGCGATGCCACCAGCTTTTCGATTGCCGCGGCAAGCGTGCTGGCCAAGGTGCATCGCGACCGGCTACTGGTGGAATTGGACCGCGAATATCCCGGCTATGGATTGGCCAGCCACAAAGGCTACAGTTCACCGGAACATCTGGCCGCACTGGCCCGGCTTGGGCCGACGCCGCTGCACCGCAGAACCTTTCATCCGGTCGCACAGACGCTGCTGCCCTTCGAGCCGTAGCGGCTCTGCCAAATGAGTCACACCGCTACGGGCCGCATCTTGCGGCGTTGTTTCCATGCCAGCACGGGCCGCGCCGCGAACAGAACGGCAAAAACCACCGTCATGGCGATGGGCGTGAGAACGCCAGGCTTGACCTGCCACCAGTAATGAATCACTCCGCAAACCGCGGCGAAATAGATGAGCTTGTGAAGGCGGTTCCAGCGCTTGCCGCCCAGCTTGCGAATCGCCCAGTTCGTCGA
>JAJZNH010000600.1:2610-3585 GCA_021811745.1 Acidobacteriota bacterium | reverse complement strand
TGCGGCCAGTTTTCAGTAGGCGCTTGGCAGATCAAGCGGCGGCCGTGCAGGCCAAGAGCTGTTCCAGAACCTATACCTTAGAGAACAGACCCCTCAGATCAATACACCGCCGCCGGGCAATAACCAGATCAGAATGCCAGGCCATTCGGTGGGCCAGAAACCTATACCTACAATGAGGCGAGGTGATAGCGTCGACGTGCATCCTGCGGGCCGCTTCCGATCTCGATAATCAGGTTTCGCTCAACAAGTGAGGCGAAGCGCTTTCTCGCTGGACGGGCAGAGAGCTTGTCTGTGTGGCAATCTGGAACCTTAAATGTCCTGCATCAGGATTCGCGGCCAGCAGCGATCCATTTAAAGAACTTGGAAGCAGCTCGGAAGTCGATGGCTTCCGAGTTCGATGCAGGCATCGGATGTTCGTCGAATGACGAGACCTGGTTATAGCGTTTCTCCTTTTAGACAGGACCAGTCAAAAGGAAATCTTCCCACTTCATGCTCCGAAGCCCATGCCGCCGCGCGCAGTCTTCATCGCCGGGAGCGGTGATCACCAAAGGGGTAAAGGCAGGATAGCGCCGACAGAACTCCATCAGTCCCCTCAAGTCTTGACTGCTGAACCTGCCTGTTTTCACCTCCACGGCCCACTTTCCCCAAGTTCCCTCAAACACGGCATCAACCTCCAGCGGCTCTTCCCGCCAATAGGTGACGCGCTGGCCCTGATTGACGGCAAATGCCAGGCAGGCATTCTCGACCCAGCAGCCGAATCGCTCCGGTTCCTTCTTGCGATCTGGAGCGCCGTCAGGATGCAGGGCCGAAAGCAGGCCATTGTTGAGCGTGACGAGTTTGGGAGGAGAGGAGCGGCGCCGCGAAGCCGCAGAGGAGTATTTCTCCAGCGGCGCAACCAGGTAAGCGTCCTGCAGGAGTTGGAGATAATGTTCAACTGTCTCCAGGGCGCCCTTGTCCTGCAACTGCCCCTGGATT
>JAJZNH010000600.1:0-2600 GCA_021811745.1 Acidobacteriota bacterium | reverse complement strand
CCGCAGCAGGGCTGGGCGGCGAACGGCGCCTTGGGCCAGCACGTCGCGACCGATCGCGGGCTCGATGATCGCGTCACGCAGATAGGCGCGCCATCGCGCCGGGTTCTTTTCGAATTCCAGCGCGCCCGGATACGATCCGAAGCGGACGACGCCCGAAGCAGCTTCCTCAGGAGAGCGGTGAAAGACCTCGGCCAAAGCAGCCGCCGGCCAGTGGCTGAGGGTGAGACGCTCGAATCGTCCGGCCAGGCTTTCCCGCGATCCGGTCGCAACATGAAGCGCCGAGGAACCGCTAGCTACAACATGAATGGGAATCCGCTTGCGGCGAAGGCGGTCCCACTGCCCCTTAAGCTTTGCCGCCCAGTCGGCAAGGCGATGGATTTCATCCAGCATCAATACGGCTGGTCCGTTCTGGGCACGTGCTTCCGCATCCGCCCAGCACCGCTCCCAGAAACCGGGCAGCGCGGCACTCGGATCATCGCCCGCGGCATACACCGCCTGATCGCCAAATTGCCCGGCAAGCTCCAGCAGGAGCGTGGTCTTGCCCACCTGCCGCGGTCCGGTCAGGATTTGAATTCGGCCGGGCGCGGTTTCACGCAGCCGTTCCTTCAACACCTGCCGGCAGTGATCGTAGCCGTTCTCCAGTACAACCATAATCGAATAATTATTCGACTATACCGTAGGATCGGTCAAGAGCGATTTCCCGTTCCCACAAATATCAATGCGGAAAAGCTCGCACAGAACCGGTCCTTGCTGGTTGGGCCCCTAAGCTACAGGGTTCGGTGCAGCAATGGGCCTACCTGGCCTTCAACGCGGTCGTGCCTACGGACCTGCCGATTCGTTTCCATCTCATCATTCTCCCGGGGTGGGTTCAATGCGGTTGGATGCACCTTAGCACGCCCTCGGAGTATCTGAGAGCTAGATAGAGAGGCGGGTTCGGTCAATGCCGCGCCTTCTTCTGTGCGCCTCACTGGGCAGTTCCCCGCAAACCGGCCTAGCGTCAGGGTTTTCTCGAGCGTTCTGTGTTGGTGGGTTGTTTCCCAACCTATAGGTTGGGGACCCAATGCTTTCGCATGGTGGCGATGTGCCGCAGAGCGGAGAGCCGCTCCGGCGCCAAGGTGCCCAGCGCCCGCCATGCTCCCTTGAATTCGTCGATTTCAGCGATCAGGCCAAGGATCTACGGAGTGATTTGGATTGTGGCAGCCTGGATCATGGCACCCAGTTGTATACCCAATTACACCCATTTACCTGTCCCCCAAAGCTACACGTTTCGGATATATTCTTATGACTGCATCTTTTCATATATGCTGTCATTGACTACAATATCTAAGGGGGTGAATGCACCGTGGCTGTCCTGACCGTACGTAACCTTTCAGAAGAGACGCACCGCGCTCTTCGCCATCGCGCTGCCGAGCATGGACGTTCGACCGAAGCCGAGGTCCGCGCAATTCTCGAGGAAACTGTCCGTCCCGCCGAGCGGCTAAAAATAGGCTCTGAGCTCTTCCGCATCGCCCAGGAGATTGGAGGCATGGACGACCTCGAAATTCCGCGCGACCGGGGCAAGGTCATAGGAGCAACCTTCGAATGATTGTCCTGGACACGAACGTTCTCTCCGAGCCCTTTAGATCGAAGCCATCCACCAAGGTCCTCGAATGGCTGGACAGCCAAGTGGCCGAAACTCTCTATCTGACGACCGTCACTCGTGCGGAGCTGCGATTCGGGGTGCTGCGGCTGCCGGACGGCAAACGCAAGAACGACCTCGCCGCCAAGATCGAAGAGGTGCTCGGTCTCTTCAAGGAGCGGACGCTGAGCTTCGATGTTGAGAGCGCCGAGCAGCTCGCTCAAATTCTGGCTCGAACCGAAAAGATCGGCCAGAAGCCTCCGGTACCGGATGCATATATCGCAGCGATCGCTGCGGCGAACCGCTTCGCTGTGGCCACTCAGAATGTGGTTCATTTCCAGAGCACAGATGTTCCATTGATCAATCCCTGGGACTGAAGAAGGAATAAAGAAACGTCCATCTGCCTGAGAGACCGAAATGGAGGCGATGGCAGGATGTCATTCCTTGCTCTTGCTGCTCCGCTGTATGCGCCTTAGTGAGAGCAGCGGCCACGCCGAGTTTCGCCCTTGATACAGATGGAGCGAACTTTACTTTCAAGATTGCGCCGACACGACAGTGGAACTTAGATCACGAGTCCTGATAATCATCCATCTCGTGGTTGATTATCCACCATGAAATGGACGATTACAGAACCCTCAAATGAAAATCGATCACATGTGCAAAACGTGCTTACTACCCTCCTTCGTTTCTGGGCGGGCAACCAACCGACAATCTGCAGAGAACGATTGCTTCACCAGATCCGTTCTTGCTAAACCGCGAGAGGCTCATTGACATAGGGTTCAGAATGGGAAGTCAGCAAGCGTCAGGTCTTCTCGATCAAGTTATCTTGGCGGGGCCGTCTCGCAACCTATAGGTTTTGAGACAGCCGGATCGGGGTGATCCGGCTGTTTGTTTTCTGTGGGTTACGGGGCGGGTTTCCCGCACCCTTTTGAGACGGCGGCGGCCGAGCGGGAAATCGGGCCCTGAAGCCCCCTGGCTTGTT
>JAJZNH010000981.1 GCA_021811745.1 Acidobacteriota bacterium | reverse complement strand
GGGCGAGATGCCGCTGCCGCCTTACATCCACCGGCCCGATGCCGATGCTGATCGCGAGCGATATCAAACGGTGTTTGCGCGGGAGCGTGGCTCAGTGGCGGCGCCTACCGCCGGACTGCATTTTACTGCCGAGACTCTGGCGGAGTTGGCGGCACGGGGCGTCGAGCTGGCGCGGATTACGCTGCATGTAGGTCTGGGCACTTTTGCGCCGCTTCGCGTGGAGCGCGTGAAGGATGTGCGGCTGCATCACGAGCATTACATGCTGAGTGAACTGGCTGCCGATGCCGTGAATCGCGCGGTGCGCGAAGGCAGAAGGATTGTTGCGGTGGGCACAACGGTGGTGCGAACGCTGGAGGCCGCGGCGCGCGACTCCGGGGGCAGGGAACTGACGGCGCACTCGGGCGTGACGGATATATTTATATCGCCGGGCTTTGAGTTCCGCCTGGTGAGCGCTCTGTTGACTAACTTTCATCTTCCGGAGTCGAGCTTGCTGATGCTGGTAAGCGCATTTGCCGGGCGCGAGCGCGTGCTGGCGGCGTATCGTCACGCGGTCGAGGCCCGCTACAGATTTTTCAGTTATGGCGATTGCATGTTTATCGCGTGATGACTCCATCGGCAGGAAGAACAGCGAGATCCGTTGGGCAAGGGTTGGCCGGCAGACCGCGCGCGGCTCCGTCAAGAACGGAGTTTCGGCCGGTGGTATCTTGATCGCCGTAGAATGAGAATCGTCATGGATTGCGGAATCACGCCTCTTGATTGGAGCAGCGGCGCGCTTGCGGAAGGTCTGGCCTGCTACCGTGGCGGGGAATTCTTTCTTGCCCACGAGCATTGGGAGAGCGTGTGGCTGGGCTTGCAGGAGCCGGAGAAGAGCTTCCTGCAGGGGTTGATTCAGTTGGCGGCTGCGTTTCATCACCTGTGGCGGGGCAACGCCGCGGGCGCAACCTCGCTTTTGCGCAGAGCGCTGCGGCGGCTCGAATCGAGGCCCGCGGTATTCGGAGGCATCGCAGTAGCTCCGCTTCGTGCGGATGTGCGCGACTGGCTGTGCCGGCTTGAGAATGGCGGCTCCGACATTCCGCAGGACTTTCCGCAAATTCGCCCTATCGAACAGAGTTCGGAACCATAGCATGAGGCGATCCTTTTCGTCCCCGGCTTTTCGACCAGATTGGAGGCAAAGATGAACATCAGCTTTTCAGGCAAAGTCGCGTTGGTTGCAGGTGGCACTGGCGGCCTGGGCAGGGCGGTAAGCCTCGCATTTCTTGAGGAAGGCGCCAGGGTGCTGGTTACTTATCGCAGAGAAGAGGAATACACCGCATTGCAAAGTGCCGCCGGCCCGCATGCCGCGGCGCTCGAAGGGCACCGCGTTGATATTACTGAAGAGCTTACCGTCGCTGCCTTCGTCTCTGATGCACTCGCGCAGCACGGGCGGCTGGACGCTGTCGTGAATACGATTGGCGGCTATGCGGGCGGGATCAAGCTGTGGGAGCTGGAAACAAGGGTTCTCGATGCCATGCTGTTGCTCAATCTGCGTTCGGGCTTTACGTTGGCGCGCGCGGTCTTGCCGCTGTTGTTGAAACAGGGATACGGGTCCATCGTGAATGTGGCGGCAAAGGCGGCGGTCGATCACGCGGCGGGCGCGTCGGCGTATGCGGCGTCGAAGGCTGCCGCCGTGGCGCTCATGGATTCGCTTGCCGGGGACACCAGGGGAACCGGTGTAAGAGTCAATTCGATTCTGCCAAGCATTATCGACACACCGGCGAACCGGCAGGCAATGCCGAATGCGGACTTCGCTTCATGGCCGAAACCCGAAGAGATTGCGCAAGTCATCCTCTTCCTGTGCAGCGATGCGGCGAAGACGATTCATGGTGCGGCATTGCCGGTCTACGGCAATCGCTGAATCTCTTGCCCCCGGAAAAATCCGCCAATCCTGCTACGCGGCTGTTCCTTGGCCGCTGATCACAGTCCGTCGAGCACCTGCTGGTAGTAGCGAACGTACTGAGGCACCACCAGAGTGGCGCAAAAGCGTTTTCGCGCGGCGCAACGGGCCGCGGTCCGCATCTCCTCCAGTCGTTTGCGGTCGCTGAGCAGGCTCAATGCGCCTGTCGCCATTGCCTCCACATCACCTGCGGGGAAGAGCAGGCCGGTTTCGCCGTCGTCGATCAGCTCAGGCAGTCCGCCGACGCGGGTAGCGATGGCCGGCACCTTGCAGGCCATCGCTTCCAGCGCAGCCAGGCCGAAGGACTCGAGCGAGCTTGGCAGCAGGAGGATATCGGCCAGGGGCAGCAATTCGTTGACCCTTTCCTGCTTGCCCAGGAAGTGGATGCGCGAGTGAATTCCCAGGTCGTGCGCCAGCCATTCAGCCGCCGAGCGATCCGGGCCGTCTCCAATCAGAGCGAGCTGCGCCGGGATTTCGTGCGTCACCTGCGCAAATATCTTCACCACATCGAGGACACGCTTCACGGGCCTGAAGTTCGAGAGGTGCATCAGCAGGGCCTCGCCCGGCCGGGCCAGGTACTCACGCGCTTTGACCCTCTCTGCCTCATCCTTGATGGGCGCGTACACGTCGCAGTTGACGAAGTTGGTGATCGTCTCGATGGGACGCGTCACTTCGAAATCGGCGATGGTCTTTTCCTTGAGATAGTTGGAGATGCTGGTGACGCCGTCGCTCTCCTGGATGGAGTGGCGGGTGATGGGCAGGTAGCTGCGGTCGAGACCCACCAACGTGATGTCGGTACCGTGCAGCGTGGTCACGTAAGGCAGGCGACGGCCGCGTGCGGCGAGCATCTGCCGCGCCAGCAGCGCGCTCACCGCGTGGGGAATGGCGTAGTGAACGTGCAGCAGATCGAGCGCATAAAATTCAGCCACTTCAGCCATGCGCGAAGCCAGTGCCAGGTCGTAGGGAGGAAATTCGAAGAGCGGATAGTTCGACACCGGAACCTCGTGATAGAAGATTCCGTGGTCGCGCCCACTCAGACGAAAGGGCTGCGAGTAGGAGATGAAATGCACCTCGTGGCCCAGGGCCGCCAACTCGATGCCCAGTTCCGTGGCGACCACGCCGGAGCCGCCATAGGTGGGATAACATGTAATTCCGATGCGCATAAATCCCTTCCGAAATCGCTGTGCTGCTGCGGATTGCGAAAATGACATAATTCTGCCCGACGGCAAGATTATGTTTGTCTCCAAATGTTGTAGAGGCTTCTGAATTCTTTAGAAGCCGTACAGGACTCCCAATTCATCTTCCAAGTTACCAGTTCGTGGCGCGGATTGCCTGCGACCTGCGTGATTCGAGCGGAAGACAAGTATGACTCCTGGATCACCCCCCGAACTCCTGACTGGGACGTCTCTTATCGACAAAGTCCGTCCAGGTATGAAATCCGAAAGCGGTGTGGAGAGGATTTTGAGATTGGGGGAGATCGTGCAGGGTTTAAAGCCCGGTCTTCGTTTTGCTTTACCTGCGGCACGAATGAAGTCGTGCTCTGTTGCAAGACCCTGCACGCGTCGAGCTTTTCCGCAGCCTGCAAGCCCCGCCTTGGATTCCTTCGCGCACGGACGGTGGCTGGATCAGTAATCAGCCAAGCCAATCAGGTAGA
>JAJZNH010000596.1:643-3592 GCA_021811745.1 Acidobacteriota bacterium | reverse complement strand
CCATTCTTCTGCTGCCTCTTATGCTTTTGAGGAGAAAGCTGGCTGCACGGGGCGTCTGGATCACTGCATGTCTGGGGCTGGTTATGCTGGCTGGTACGGCAGCCGTATGCATGGGCTGCGGTGGGCCGGGTCCCACTCACCGGGCCACGAGCTCGGGCGCTGTCACTCTCACGGTCACGTAGGCTCGGCTGTGCAAGAATGCTGTGCCGCGGAAGTCGATCCGCGGCGGCGCTGAGCTACATCATTCGGCCACGAACTACGGTGCTTGCCGGAGCGATGCTCTTCGAGGCCGCGGAGTAAACGTCTCTCACTTTTCGTTACGTCACTCCACTCAATGAGTGTCGCGCCAATTACCGACCCTCAAATATCTGCCCTGACATTCCCGGGATATTTGGAATGATAAGCCGAGGCTGGGAGGCCGTTGTCAAGGCTTTCGACTGCTTCGTAAATCTGGCCGCGCGCCAGATGCCTTTGCAATGTGGACGTTTCCATGCCCGCCTCAGCCAGCTTCTGCGTCGCGCGCGATGTGGGCGCAAAGCCCTCAACGCGATAGCCATCTGCCTCCGCATCTTCGCGGATTACGGACAACGCGGTCGTCTTGCCTGCCCCAGCCACGCCGCCCAACCCGACAATCTTTTCACGAGAAGGGAATAGGTCCTCCACGGCGGTGCGTTGCGCGGCACGCACGCTTTCCCGATGGGCAATTCGGACCCGGTCGTCGCCGCCCACAAGTGCGGTAATCGATACCGACTTCGGCGCGGAGAATGTCGCGTCCCACCCGGCACGATGTTCGACGCTGGTGACTTCCTTGCCGTTCTTGCCTTCGTAGGTCCGCGAAACCTGTGCCGGACGAGTTCCTGGTCGGAGTGCGGATGCTGGCCTTCGGCCAGACGAGCAAAGTGGTCGTCCTGGACAGGCCCGGCGAGACAATGAGAGAGTAGCTTCTATCTATTGCAAATAATGACCTTAATCAGATCTATGCGCTTCTGTGCGTGCTCGTGCAAAACGCGTCTGAAAGGACTACGAATCAGTAGGTCGGGAGTTCGAATCTCTTCGGGCACACCATTCAAGCCAAACCAAATTAAGAGGTTAAGAGCCATTCGAGACAATCGCTTCGGATGGCTCTTTTTCTGCTGGTGGACGCCACAGGAGATTGACCAGTTTCTATCGAGGCATTGCAAGACACCGGCAACGGCCAACGGTTACCGCGTGTATTTCTCACTCTGCTATCGGCTGGGTATGGAGAATGGCAAAGTCCAGGTCAACCCGGCCCGGCTGGTGCGGATGCGGACGGAGCACAACGGGCGGATGCTTACCGTTCACTACACCCCGAAGCATGGAAGCTGGCTTAACCAGGCCGAGATTGAGATTGGCATCTTCAGTCGTCGGTGCCTTGGGAAACGAAGAATTGGAGGATCTCCAGGCTACGCCGCCAAGCCAAGGTCTGGAAAAGACTTCGCCGCACCAACCGCGACAAGATCGGGATTCAGTGGAAGTTCACCAGAAAGCTGGCACGGTTGAAACTTAATGACTCAATCAAGCGGTCACGCTACTAGCTCACCGCGATGCGGATCTGGTCGGAATCCTCCTCGACCTCGCCGTGGAGTTCGCCCAGGCCGCCGTAGCGCCGCTCGCGCCGCTGGAAGTCGGCAATCGCCTCCAACAGGTGCACGCCCCGGAAATCCGGCCAGAACCGCTCCGTTACAAAGATCTCGGTGTAGGCGATCTGCCACGGTAGAAAGTTCGAGATGCGCATCTCGCCGGAGGTCCGGATCAGCAGGTCCGGATCGGGCATGTGCGCGGTGTACAGATGACGGTAAATATCCTGCTCGGTAATCCGATCCGGGCTGAGATGCTTACGTTCCATCTCGGCCGCCAGGCGCCGGAATGCGTCCACTAGCTCCGAGCGGCCTCCGTAGTTCAGCGCCAGCGTGAGAGTCGTACCGGTGTTGTGCGCCGTGGCCTCCTCGGCCCAGCGCATCTTGTCCTGCACCTCGGGCGGCAGCTCGTGGGTCCGCCCGATGTAGCGGATGCGCACGTTGTTGTCCATCATGCGCTGAAGATTGCTTTCGAGATAGCTCTTCAGCAGCCGCATCAGGAAGTTCACTTCCGCGCGCGGCCGGCGCAGGTTGTTCTCCAGCGAGAAGGCATACAGCGTCAGCCAGGGCAACCCAATGCGCGACGCCGTCTCGGTCACCAACTGCACGCTCTTCGCGCCCTGCTGATGCCCGAAAAAACGCTTCAGCGACCGCTGCCCGGCCCAGCGCCCGTTGCCGTCCATAATGATGGCCACGTGTTCAGGCACACACTCCGGTTTGAGCGTGGCATAGATCTTCCGCTCCTCAGGGCTCAACTCGTGAATGCGCAACATGCCGGAATTGTACAAAAAAGTCTGCCTCGATCATGGCCTTGCGGATTTCAAGGCTGGCGTGCAGCGATCCGAGCGTAGGGAGCGCTGTCGATGCGATACCCACAGGTAATAAGATGCAGCGATGCCGCCCCAGCGAAGGTCTCCCTGCACCGTGGAACCGGAATCGCCAGCCGGAGTTTCCTTCTCGACCGTAGCACAAGCGCTCCGGGCCTGCAATCGAGGGGAAGTGGCTCACCACGCAGACACCATCGCGTCAAGATTCCCGGGAATACCGGCGCCCGCCGCCACGACCTGCCGTCGTCCATCCCGTCCCGGACCGGATTGCCACCGCGTCGAACTACTTCACGCTGGATTTGTTCGGTCCGCCCAAAGTTGCGCGTGCTGTGCCAGTTGCGTTTGCTGTGCCACGGCATCAGATAGGGCGTGACGCTCGTCCAGTTCCGTGAACGTCTCAACCTGCTCGTCTTGTTTCCCTTCTTGGGCTTCCAAGTTACGGTCGGCACGGCGGGATTGGCGAACAATTGTTTGTCCGCCACCGCCTCGATCAGGCCAGGCGGACTTGACGTCAGCTCGGCAAG
>JAJZNH010000596.1:0-633 GCA_021811745.1 Acidobacteriota bacterium | reverse complement strand
TTTGCTGTGCCACGGCATCAGATAGAAGGTGCGGGAATCGATGGAAAACAAACTTCCATCTTGACCGATTCGGCAGCGACAGCAATCGCCCTTCGCACCGTCCACCGCGCGCGGAGCAATCAGCGCACGATTGCCAGATGCCGCTGCTGACGGCGCGCATGCCCACCTTGCTGCCCGAAATTGTCGTAGTAGCTCTGCTTGGCGGCGTACATCTTGCGGTCGGCCTCGGCCAAAAGCTGTTCGGAATCAAGTCCGTCGACCGGATAAAACGCGGCTCCCAGGCTCAAAGATAGAAAGTCCTTGCCGCAGACCTCGCGTCCGGCCCGCTGCGCCAGGGCGCTGAAAACCTGCGCACGCTCGGCCACCAGGGCCGGCGGCATGTTGGGCGCAACGATTACAAATTCGTCGCCACCCATGCGCGCAACATAATCCGATTGGCGGCAGGCTTCGCGCATCATCGTGGCAAACAGCTTCAGCACCTTGTCCCCGGCCATGTGCCCATAGCGGTCGTTAACCTCCTTGAACCCGTTCAGGTCGCAGACCATCACCGCCACCGTTGCATGGTCGCGCTTGCAACGCGCCAGCTCCTGTTCCAGATGCATGGAAAGAGCGCGTGCGTTCGCCATGCCCGTC
>JAJZNH010000213.1 GCA_021811745.1 Acidobacteriota bacterium | reverse complement strand
CCCAGGCCGGCGCGCCTTTGGTGGTCGAAACCATTGCTGGCCTCGCCAGCAGAACCATCCATCCGCAGCCGCAGGATCACGCCCTGGCTACCCTGGCTCCGCTGCTCAATCGCGAAGACGGCCACATGGATTTTTCGGGCCGCGCGGCCACCGAGCTTTACAACCGGTGGCGCGGCTTCCAGCCCTGGCCCGGCGCATTCACCTCGCTCGAAGGCAAAAAGCTCATCGTTCATCGCATGGCGGTTGCTACACCACCAGGCGACGCGTCTTCCGCGGCGCAGTCCGGCCAGATCCACATCAAGGATCATCGCCTGTTCGTAGCCTGCGCCGCCCATACCTGGTTGGAGATCACCGAGTTGCAACTCGAAGGGAAAAGGCGCCATTCGGCAGCCGAGTTTCTGCGCGGAAACCCGCTTGCCTCCGGTGCTTGCCTGGGCTGAACAACCATGTCTGCCATCTCTCCAGCCCGAAGAGCTGCATACGACATTCTCATGGCCGTCGAGCAGGGCCGGTCCCATTCCGACGACCTTCTGCGAGCCAAGGCCGTCAGCGCCCTCTCGCCGCCGGACCGGAACCTGGCAACGGCGCTGGTACTGGGCGTACTCCGCTGGCAGATTCGCCTTGACCACCAGCTTCGCGCCCTGCTCGTCCGCCCCAACGCCCGGCTCGATTCTGAAGTCCAGACCGCTCTTCGTCTCGGCGCTTTCCAGCTTCTGCATCTTGACCGCGTGCCCGCTCGTGCCGCCATCGATGAAAGCGTCGAGCTGGCCAAGCAATCCGGCCATCGCTATGCCGCACGCATGGTCAATGCTGTTTTGCGCAAGCTGGCCGGTGCTATCCAACAGGCAAATTTTCCTGAGGACTCACCGGCCGGGTTGGCCGTGTCCCAGGCGCATCCTGCGTGGCTGGTCGAGCGCTGGGCGGCCTGCTACGGACTTGCGACTGCAAACGCCATCTGCCGCCACGGCCAGAGCCAGCCCGCGCAATCCATCCGCCTCGCGAGCCCCGCCGCCGAAGCCGAGCTTATTCAGGAAGGGGTCGAACTCGCGCCGGGAGAGCTGCTCACGGACGCCCGCATAGTTGTCTCGGGCGATGTGACGGTTACGGCAGCCTTTCGCGAGGGCCACATCCGCCTCCAGGATGAATGCTCGCAACTGATCGCCGAGATCGCGGGGCAGGGAAGCGGCTTGCCCGCGCGCATGATTCTCGATTGCTGCGCAGCTCCCGGCGGCAAGACGCTCATCCTCGCTGAGCGCAATCCGCAGGCCCGCATCGTTGCGTGTGAATCCAGCCCGCAGCGCCTGGCGCAGTTGCGCGAGCGTCTCACCACGCACGCCGCTCACGTCGAATGCCGTCTTGCCGATACCGCGGCCCTCGAAGAAAGCTCTGCCTTTGATCTGGCGTTGGCCGACGTTCCGTGCAGCGGTACCGGCACTCTGGGGCGCAATCCTGAGATTCGCCATCGCCTGCATCCAGGAGATCTGCCGCGCCAGGCCGAGCGCCAGCGCGCCATCCTGCGCGCCGCCCTGCGCGCCGTCCGTCCGGGTGGCCGCGTCGTGTACTCTACCTGTTCGCTGGAGCCGGAAGAAAATGAGCAGGTCGTAGCTGCCGCGCTCGCCGAAACTCCCAACGTCTACCAACTTACGCTCAGTTCTCAGATCGAGTCGCTGCGTGCCGCCGGAAATCTCGCAGTCTCCAGAATTGAAAGCCTCCGCCACTGCCTGACGCCCGAGGGCGCGCTTCGTCTCCTGCCCGGTGTCTTTCAGAGCGACGGCTTCTTCATCGCGTTGATGGAGAGAACTGCGTGAAGACTGGACGGAGCCACGCTTCCGGTCCGTTGGGTGACTCTTGCCTGGTCGCTTACTGCAGTTCCGGCTTCAGACGCAACACTTCGTACTCGCGCCTGAGCAGCATGCACAGCGCTTCCACCACCAGCTCATGATCGGCGCGCTGCGGCAACCCGGAGACGGTTACGCTGCCAACGATTCCCGCGCCCTCCACAACCAGCGGAAACGATCCGCCGTGCGCGGCGTAGTCCGCCACCGGCAGGCCGCGGCCTTCGAGCGAATCGTTCTTCTCCTTCAGGCTCAGCCCAACCCCATACGAACTGCGATGGAAACGGGCCACCACGTTGCTCTTGCGCCGCACCCACTCGGGATTGTCAGGCGTTGAGCCATCCATTGCCGCATAAAACATGGGCTGCCCAAACCGTCGCACATCGATCACCACCGGCAATTCGCGTTCCTCGGCCATGTTCCGCAGCAGCGTGCCCAGCTCCCATGCCATCTGCGCATCGAGCCGCGGCAACCGCAGTTCACGCTCCTGCAAAGCCACCTGTTCCAGATCTTCACTCACTCCCATGCCGCCTCCACATATGGTGTGCTGCCGTGTTCCACGCTCCAACCGACACTGCTAGCTCCGTTCACACCGCTCATTTGGCCACCGTTAGTTTTACCAGTGTGCTTTGGTCCACGCGGGCTCCGGCAGCCGGTTCCTGTACCAGCACCGAGCCCGGCCGAACCGGCAACCGGGGCGGCTCCATGCCACTTCCTATGGGGCCCACCGGCACGTCCACATAGCGCGGAGGATCCGTCTTGATGCCCACCTTGGCCAAATCCATTTGTGCGCTCACCACCGGCAACCCGACCAGGTCCGGCATCACGTAGCCATCGGGACCTTCATCGTCGGGCTCGGCAATCAGCAAATTGATGGTGGGCCGCGCAATGTCCAGCGCATGCGCCGGTGGATCCTGAGCCAGCACCGTTCCCTCTGCCGCCCGGTTGTCAGGCAGTTCGGCAACGATGCCCACTTCCAGTCCAGCCCGGCGCAACTCCAGTTCCGCGACGCGCTCGTCGGCGCCAACTGTGTTGGGCACGTCTACCTTTTGCGGTCCCAGACTCTCTGACACGCGTACGGTCCACTCGCGCCGCACCACGGTGCCCGCAGCGGGCGACTGCGTCAGAATATGCCCCGCTGCCACGTCGCCGGAGTAATAGCGGTTGTCTACGTTCAGGATTAACCCAAGGCCGGCGGTTTCACTGCGCGCATCGGCCACCGTCATACCCTTCAGCGATGGCACTTGCACTTCCGCGCCGTGAATGGCAACGCGCATCGTGACGATCGCCGCCAGCAGCGCCACTGCCACCAGCAGCATCATCACGGATGCTACCCGGAAAAAATGCAGGATTGGATTGCCCTTCATGATCGCGCCTCCCGCTCGGTCCGCATCATCTCGCTCTATCGCGCATTATCGGTTGCAGGTTCGGGATGAATTGTTACCCTTTCGACCTCAGGGCATCCCAGCTTGAAACGATCCTCCAGCGCCGTGATCACCTGGTGCACGCGCTGCATGGGCAACTCATCCGGCAGCGTGCAGTGGCAGGACAGAGAAATATGATCTCCCATGCGGCCAATCTTGATCTCGTGGACATCAGCAATATCGGGGAAGAGCCGCGCCGTCGTACGCAGTACTTCCTCAATTCTTCGGTCTTCTTCCACGGTCTCCATGGGCGGCTCGTTGGTGGCTGGTTCGCTTTCAATGTGCGTCACTACCGAGTCGATCTCCGGAGCCTCGTGCAGGATGTCCGCCTCCTGG
>JAJZNH010000891.1 GCA_021811745.1 Acidobacteriota bacterium | reverse complement strand
CCCCGGTCAAGCCGTGGACTACTTTTCGCCGGTCAATGCCCCGCCACGGTTTGGTGGAAGGTTTTCCCATAAGAGATCTGTTCCACGCCGAACGGCAGGGTGGAGGGTGTTCCCCGCGGGGCCTCTCGCGCCAACTTGTCTTCTTTCCTGGCGATTCCAGCTGGATACCCGCGGGTCACGTTGGGGTACAATCCAAACTCATGAATTCAGATCAGTCTGCAAAGCCGCCGGTGGGCTTCTCTGTCCGTTACCTGCTTGTGATTTGGATCATGGTGATCAGCGCGGTTTCCTACCTGGACCGCACCAATATCGCCATCGCTGGCGTGGAGATCGCCCGGGAGTTCCACATCAACAACACGCAGTTGGGGTGGATTTTCAGCGCCTTTTTGGTCGGCTATTCCGTGTTCCAGATCCCCGGTGGGGCGCTGGCGCGGCGGTTTGGTCCGCGTCGGGTGATCGCCATAGGAGCGATGTGGTCGGGAATCTTTACCTTCCTGACCGCGTCGGTCCCGGCGGGATTGACGGGCGCGCTGATGGTGCTGATTTTGATCCGGTTTTCCTTGGCAGCCGGGGAGGCCACGGTTTTTCCGTCGTCGAACCAATTTGTGGAGCGATGGATTCCCCTTCCTGAACGGGGCCGGGCCAATGGCATTATCTTTGGCGGCGTGGGACTGGGGTCGGGACTCACTCCCGTGGTCGTGACGGCCATCCTCCTGCATTTCGGCTGGCGCGCTTCCTTCTGGTTCAGTTCTCTGGTTGTATTGACCGCAGCCTCCATCTGGTTCCTCGCTTCGCGCGATACTCCTGAAGAGCATCCTAAGGTGAGCGCAGGGGAATTGGCGCACATCGTGGCTGGACGCGAGGACCTTCCCGGAAAGGCATCACCTGACCCTGCTAAACCCAAGGGGAAGGCACCGTGGGGAAAGATCGCCTGCAGCAAGGAGATCTGGGGTGTGACGCTGAGCTATTTTAGCTTTGGCTACATTGCGTGGTTGTTCTTTAATTGGTTCTATATCTACCTGGTCCAAGTGCGGCATCTGAGCCTGAAGACAAGTGCCTTGTATTCGATGTTGCCGTTTCTGGCCATGACGGCGGGCTCGATAGTGGGCGGAGCAGCCAGCGATTGGCTGGCGCGCCATGTGAGCGTACGCGCGGGCCGCTGTTTTCTGCCTGCGGGCGCGATGTTTGTAACAGCCATACTTCTATCTTTGGGCTCCCGGGCAAGCGAAGCGGCCACCGCCAGCCTGGTTCTGGCCTGCGGGGCGGGAGCTTTGTATCTCTCGCAGAGTTCCTACTGGTCGGTTACCGCAGATTACGCCGGGGAGTTTGCCGGAGTCGTTTCCGGCGCCATGAACATGGGATGCCAGATCGGGGGCGCAGTCACGGCCTCGCTTACCCCATGGATCGCGCAGCACTTTGGATGGAACGCATCATTTCTGTCCGCAACCGCGCTGGCGGTTGTGGGCGCGTTGGCCTGGCTCATCGTCAATCCCAAGGCGCGCCTCATCCATCGCAGTGGCGCAACCGCAGCCGCGTGAGAATCGCGGTGTCTTTCTGAACTTGCCTTATTTCCTTGTCGGGCGGCGCGCTCGCCGCGCCGCGACCCAGCCTTCTTTGTTTACTTGCCGGCCGCGAGCCACGGCCAGAGCGCCGGCAGGCACCGTTTCGGTGATGCACGAGCCCGCGCCGATATAGGCTCCATCTTCAACGCTAACCGGCGCCACCAGCGTCGTATCGCTGCCCACAAACACTCCCTTGCCGATGCGCGTCCTGTGCTTGTCGACGCCGTCGTAATTGCAGGTGATGGTCCCTGCCCCGATGTTGGTTCCTTCGCCCACCTCTGCGTCGCCGAGGTAAGTGAGGTGGTTGGCCTTAGCGCCCTTGCCGATGCGCGTCTTCTTGGTCTCGACAAAGTTACCCACATGCGCATCCGCGCCGATTTCGCTGCCCGGCCGCAGATGCGCGAAGGGACCGATGCGTGCGCCATCGGCCACGGTGCTGTCAGTCAGTACGCAGCCCTGCCGGACCAGAACGCCGTCGCCTAGAGTGCAATCTTCGATTACCGTGTAGGAGCGAATCAGGCAATCCGAGCCGATGCGCGTATGGCCCAGCAATTGTACAAAGGGCTCGATGACCGTATCCGCCGCAACCTCCACGCCCGTGTCGATCACCGAAGTCTCCGGCCTGTAGATCGCGACGCCGGCCGCCATCAGCCGATGAGCCGCAGCGGCGCGCATGGATGTATCCAGGCCGGCCAACTCCGCGAGGGTGTTGGCGCCCAGCAGCTCAGTGGGGTCTTCATATTTGAAGGCGACGACGCGCTCGCCAGCTGCCTGCAGCACGGACGCCATGTCGGTGAGGTAAAGCTCACCGTGGGGATTGTTGGCAGTGAGCTTGTCCAAGTGCGCGAACAGGGGCGCGGTCTGGAAGGCGTAGAGGCCCATATTGACCTCGCGCAGCGCCAACTGTTCGGGTGCGAGCATCTTCTGCTCGACAATGGCCAGGACCTCCGGTGCTTCGGGCGAACGCCGCAGGATACGCCCGTAACCGTGGGAGTCGGCCGGCTCGGCGGCCGTGAGGGTCATGGCGGCATGCTGCTGCCGGTGGAAGCGCCACAGCTTGTTGAGAGTCTGCGCGCGGACGAGCGGCGCGTCGCCAGAGAGCACCAGAATGTCTTCATAACTGGCGACGGCTTGGCGCGCGCACTGGATGGCGTGGCCCGTACCGCGCTGTTCGGTCTGCTCGACAAAGCGCACGCCGGTGGCGGCGACAGCTTGGCGCACGCGTTCGGCTTGATGCCCGACAACAACATAAATGTCCGCGGGCGCGGCCACCTGGCTGGTGGCGGCGATCACATGCCCGATAAGAGGGCGTCCACCAATCTCGTGCAGTACCTTCGGCCGCCGCGACTTGAGCCGGGTTCCTTTGCCCGCCGCCATAATCACGATGGCCAGATTGGAGCCGGCCTGCGACTCTTGTCTCGATCCCCGCTGAACGCCGCCGCTTGTTCTTCTCTCGCTCGCCATCTTGTCTCTACCGCTCCTATCTTGGCCGGAATCCTGGTCTGGCCGCCACCGTCCGCATCTCTTCCAACCTATTGTCCTCCAGGCGCGGCGTCAAACGTCGTCGCGCGCCGCGCGCCGGTTTGCTCCTTTGCTGAACGACGCCTATCGGCCGACGAAGATCGTCCGAGTATGCCAAGAGAGCCGCGATTTGCGAGACTGTTTCAACAGCAGCGGCAATAGCGTTATTCTGTTCGTGTTCCGCAGAACGGCCCGGCGCATGGGGAGATAGAAATGGGCGAGTTCATTCTCAACGTCAATGGCGCGCCGCTTAAGGTCAACGCACCTCGTGAAGAGTCTCTGCTCTTCGTCCTCCGCAACTACCTTAATTTGACGGGCGCCAAATACGGGTGCGGCGAAGGCCAGTGTGGCGCCTGCACGGTGCTCATCAATGGAAGCCCGATGCGATCCTGCCTGGTCCCGGCCTCGGCGGCCGTCAACACCAAAGTCGTTACCATCGAAGGTCTGGAGCAAGACGGCAAGCTTACGGCCGTGCAGCAGGCATTCATGGACGAGGAAGCCCTGCAGTGCGGCT
>JAJZNH010001025.1 GCA_021811745.1 Acidobacteriota bacterium | reverse complement strand
TGCCGCGGTCGTCGGCAGCGCTATTGTCGAGCTGATCGAACGCTCGACTCCGGAGGAGGCGCCCGGCGCGGTGGCTCGATTTATCAAGGGCCTGCGCCTGCCCGAGACGGCGCTGGCCCGGTAAAGCCCAAAGCAGCCTCTAGCCTTTAGCCCCAGCTTCTTCTGTGCCGGATTGGACGGTTGAGGCCTATAGCGTGAAAACATCCGGGCTGGTGGCTAGAAACTTCAAGCTAACTTCGCTTCGGATGTGCCTGCGCGGAGCCTTTCCAAGAGCTGTGTGGCAGGGCTGAATACAAGGATGATCATGACAATCGAAGAATTGCGAAGCCGCATTGATGTTCTGGACCGCCAACTCGTGGAACTGCTCAACGAGCGGGCTCGCGCCGCATTGATGATCGGCCATCTGAAGGCCGCCACGTCCATGCCGGTTTACGAGCCGAATCGCGAAAAGGTGATTTACAGCAATGTGTGCGCCATCAACAAGGGGCCGCTGCCCGACATCGAGCTGACGCATATCTACGAACGGATCATCGATGTGATGCGGGCAATCCAGAGAGACGAGTTGGCTTCCGAAAGGAACGCCCAGAGCCGCCACGGCGACTCGCCGGGCCATGGCGCGGGCGCAAACGTGCCCGGGACAGGGAACAAGCAATGATCGTAGCCATGCAGGAGAATGCCACTGAAGAGCAGATCGATGCCGTGATTGAGGCCATGACGGAAGCCGGCGTGAACGTGCATCGAACCACCGGAACCATCCAAACTATTCTGGCCGGCGTGGGACAAACCGCCGGCCTGGACCTGACCAAGTTTGAAATGCTGCCGGGCGTGCTTCACGTTCATCGCATCAGCGCGCCTTACAAGCTGAGCGGCCGTGCCTTCCGCCCGGAAGGCACCGTTGTCGAATTTGCTAACGGAGCCAGGATCGGCGGCGAGCAGGTCGCCGTCATCGCGGGACCGTGCGCCGTGGAGAACCGCGAGCAGATCTTCGCCATTGCCGCCTGCGTCAAGCGTGCGGGCGCGCGCTTCCTGCGTGGCGGCGCTTTCAAGCCGCGCAGCTCACCGTACTCTTTCCAGGGCCACGGCATTCCGGGGCTGCAGATGCTGCACGAAGCCGCCCAGGCCCACGGACTGGCTACGGTGAGCGAGGTGATGGAGATCGCGCAGATTGAGCCGATGCTGCCCTACGTGGACTGCTTCCAGGTGGGCGCGCGCAACATGCAGAATTTCAACCTGCTGCGCGAACTGGGCCAGACACGCAAGCCGGTGCTGCTCAAGCGCGGCATCGCCGCGACGGTGGAGGAATTGCTGCTGTCGAGCGAGTACATTCTTTCCGGCGGCAATTACGACGTGATTTTGTGCGAACGCGGTATCCGCACCTACGAAACCTCGACGCGCAACACCATGGACATCTCGGCGATTCCAGTGCTGAAGAAGCTCTCGCACCTGCCGGTGGTGGGCGATCCCTCGCACGGCACCGGCCGCCGAGACATGGTGGCTCCAATGGCCAAGGCCGCCCTGGCCGCTGGCGCCGATGCGTTGCTGATGGAGATTCACCCCAATGCCGACAAGGCCATCTCCGATGCGGCGCAGACGCTCTATCTTGATCAGTTTGAGAAGCTGATGGGCGAGTTGCGGGCGATTGCCACGGCGATCGGGCGGACGTTGTAAGATGAAGCGGAGTTAGCGGTTCTAGCACGGTCGCCCGGGTCTCATCCGCCGCGGCGGACGAGACCCGGGGCACCCGGCAAGGACCGACATACGCGGCGCATGTGTGCTGGCAAGAACAACTAACTTCGCTGACTCCGCTTCCGAAAGGCATCCATGATCGAGCGCATTGCGATTCTGGGCACGGGCCTGCTGGGCACATCGGTGGGCCTCGCTTTGCGTGCGTCAGGCTATCGCGGCTTGATCGTGGGCTGGAACCGCAGCGCGGAAGCGGCGCAGACGGCGCTGGCAATGGGCGCGCTCGATTCCGTTGCGACAGATCCGCTGCAAGCCGCGCGCGAAAGCCAGGTATCGCTGGTGGCCGTACCCATTTACGCCACCCTCGACCTCATGGAGAAGCTGGCAACCGTGCTCTGCCCCGAGCATCTGGTGACCGACGTGGGCAGCACCAAGCGGCTTATCTCCGAAACGGCGGCGCGGCTCTTCAACACACCGGAGCGCGCGGCGTTTCTTCCCGGCCATCCCATGGCCGGCAAGGAGCGCGGCGGCGCGGAGCTGGCGGATGCAAACCTCTTTCGCGGCGCGGTCTGGCTCTTTACCGACGATCCCGCGGCGCGGCGCTCGCCGCAGGCGGCAGCTCTTGTAAAGGGATGGCGGGAACTGGTCGCTGCGATGGGTTCGAAGGCCATCGATCTGGACCCCGCGCGCCACGATGAACTGGTCGCCTGGGTCAGCCATTTGCCGCAGTTTGTGGCGACGGCGCTCAGCGCGCTGCTTGAGGAGCAAGTCGGAAACGCGCCCGAATTAAAGGATGTGGGTGGGCGCGCATTGCGCGAGATGACGCGCCTCGGCGCCAGTCCCTACTCGATGTGGCGCGACATCGCCCATACCAACACCGAACCCGTTGAGCGCGCGTTACAAGCCTTGGAGCAGCGCCTGGCCCAACTTCGCGAAAACCTGCGCACACCCGTGCTGCGCGAGGAGTTCGAGCAGGCAAACCGCTTCCGCCGGGAATAGCTTCTGTATGCAAAGAGTGGCTCACGTAACTCTGCATCCGGGAAATTTGATGCGGCGAACGACTCCGGCAGAGCTTTGCTTCACAAAATCAGCAGCGCGAAGTTACCGAACCCGCAGCCAATGTTGTGTGCGGCCCAGCAGAGAAATACCTACGTACCCGCGCACCCGCAACTCTTTTCCCCCGTCTTCGAGCGCGACAGTACAACGATAGATGTTGCCGCTCTCCGGGTCGAGGATGTGGCCGCCGGTCCAGTGGTCGTCAACTTTGTGCAGGCCCCAAAGAACCTGGAGGCCAACGACGGGGCGGTCCTTGAGGCTGCCCGTGCATTCGATGCAGAGGGGATTGGGGACCGGCGGGTCGTAAACCTTCTCGATCTTTCCGTAAAGCTTGCCCTTCACTTCGCGGATGGCCACGAGCGACTTGACCTTGCCGGTGATGTCATCGACCGTCTTCCAGCAGCCAACCGGAGAGGACAAAGATGAAACCGCGGTGGCTGCCTTGGCAGTCTGCGCCGGCCCTTGAGCGTACGGCAGAAGCGGCATCAGAAGCGCAAAGACGCACGCGAAAGGGGCAGGCTTGAACTGCATGCACTTTCTCTCTCCCGATATAGCCGGTGGTGATGAGGGACGCCTGCGATCGCTGTTCTTCGTCTCCCGGCAAAGGTGAGCAAGGCAGCGCCGCCAGACGTGACCGCCGATGCTGATTTAGACGGCCTTACGACTTGATAGGCACATTTTCCGTTTTCGTCTCAGAAGAGGCGAAGAAGCTTCGCATACATTTGGCCTGGCAAAGCACGACCTGGACACCTGCCTCATCCGCACAGGCGGCAATGCGGCAACGAGAAGAATTCCGAACTTTCCAGCGTGCCCCGCTACTCCTCTTCAGGAACCGGTTCGTCTGCCTTCTCGATCGCTTCGC
>JAJZNH010000125.1 GCA_021811745.1 Acidobacteriota bacterium | reverse complement strand
TCGAATTCCGGCCGGATTCATGGATACTGATTCTATGAATCGAATCCCGTTCGAAGATCTGGTTGCAACCCTCGCCGGCGTCCTGCGCAAGCTGGGCTTTGCCGATGACCGCGCCTGCGCCTGCGCACGTCTGTTTGCCGAGGCGACGCGCGATGGCGTGTATTCGCATGGGGTCAACCGCTTCCCGCGCTTCGTCGCCACGATTCGCAACGGCAGTGTTGACGTAAATGCGGAGCCCCGGCTGGTGGCCCACTTCGGCGCCATCGAGCGATGGGACGGGCAGGGCGGGCCGGGCAATCTGAACGCGCTGGCCTCGATGGAGCGCGCCATGGCGCTGAGCCGCGAGCACGGCCTGGGCTGCGTGGCGCTGCGCAACACCAACCACTGGATGCGCGGAGGCACCTATGGCTGGCAGGCCGCCGAAGCGGGCCTGATCGGCATCTGCTGGACGAACACCATGCCCAATCTGCCTCCGTGGGGCGGGACCGCGCCGGTGATCGGGAACAATCCGCTGATTCTCGCCGTTCCGCGCGTGGATGGGCCGGTGGTGCTGGATATGGCGATGTCGCAGTTTTCTTATGGCGCGCTGGAGAGCTACCGCACGCGCGGCGAGATGCTGCCAGTGGATGGGGGCTTCGACAGCGAGGGCGAGTTGACGCGCGATCCCGCCGCGATTGAATCGTCGCTGCGCCCGCTGCCCGCCGGATACTGGAAAGGCTCCGGGCTTTCAATCCTGCTGGACATGATCGCCGCCATGATGTCGGCGGGCAATGCCACGCACCGGATCGCCGCGGATTCGCTCCGCGAGACCGGCGTCTCGCAGATGTTTCTGGCGCTGAATCCCGAGGCTTTTGGCCCCGCGGAGATGACGGCGCGCATCGCCGATGAGATCGTCGCGTCAGTGCGCAACTGCCCGCCCGCGGAGCCGGGAGGCAGAGTGCGCTATCCCGGCGAGAAGACACTTGCAACACGCGCGGAGAACATGAAGCTGGGTCTGCCGGTGGCGCCGGCGCTGTGGGAGCAGATTCTGGCAATGTGAAACGCCGTTCAATGGCAACACGCGATTCGTGTATTACCGTCAAAAACATCCGCGACTCAAGATCACGCGTCGGGAGCGCAACAGGAAGGCAGGAGGCGATGGAGATCAGCGAGATTCTCAGCCAGTTTGAGCTATTCAATGGCAAATTCCCGCGGGAGGCCGTTGAAGCAGCGATTACCCGCAAAGAAGAAATCACTCCGGAACTGCTCCGCGTTCTGGAAGAGATTGCCGATCAGGATCGGGCGCGACAACTTGCTGCCGAACATGACTACATGGCGCACCTGTATGCCATGTTTCTGCTGGCGCAGTTCCGCGAAGCGCGCGCCTATCCGCTTGTGGTGAAAATTTCGATGCTCCCGAGCGATCTTCTCGATTTGCTCTTTGGAGACTTCATTACGGAACATCTCGGCAGTGTGCTGGCCTCGGTGTGCGATGGAGACATGACGGGAATTCAATCCATCATCGAGGACCCGGATGCGGACGAGTGGGTCAGAGGCGCGGCGCTGGCGAGTCTCGAAACTCTTGTTGCCGCTGGGATGAAGACGCGCGAGGAAGTCCTGGGCTATTTTGCGGAGCTGTTTCGTGGAAGACTGACCGACAGGAATGAGATCGTCTGGAGCGACCTTGTTGTATTTAGTACGGACCTTTATGCAACGGATCTGCTTGCCGACATCGAGCGCGCTTGCGAGGAGGGTCTCGTCGATCCCACGGTTATCGATCTGGAGGATGTCACGAGCGATTTTGCCAGGGGCGAGGATTCGGCGTTGGCCAGGCTCGCCGATAATCCCCATCGCAAGCTGGTACATGACACGGTAAAAGAGTTTGGGTCGTGGTATTGCTTCAACAAGGAAAAAGACTCGGAGCGCAAAAGAGCCAAGGCGCTGGCGCCCGCCGATCCGATCTGGGCAGATGTTCCAGCTCCTTACCGCCGCACGGCTCCGAAGATCGGCAGAAACGACCCTTGTCCTTGCGCAAGCGGCAAGAAATACAAGAAGTGCTGCGGACAATAGAGCAACTCCGCGCTCTGCCGGCATTCGTGGGCTTCGAGAGACGGGCCAAACGCACAGAAGCTGTAGACAGCAGGCCTCACGCGCCTTCCGGTATCCTTGCCTTCAGACCGCATTTCGCAATCCCCATCAGGCAATAAGGAGAAGCATGAAGAGCATCAGCCGCAGATCGTTTGTCGCCACCGCCGCGGCAGGCGTTGCCGTAGTCGGAGCCATGGGAGGCTCGATTCCATCCGCTCAGGCCCAACGCGTCGAGACCAAGTCCGAGTGGGACCTCGCTGCATTCAACAAGCTGGCCAACCATCCCGCGCGCGTCAAGCAGGTATTTGACACCGGCACGGCGGGTGGAAGTATCTTTCTCCATGCCGTGAACTCGCTCAACGGACTTGAGTACGGTTTCGGCATCCCGAAAGATCAGATCCAGATTGTCATTTCGCTGCGCGGGCCGGCGAATCTGATGAACTTCGGCGACTACATCTGGAAGAAATATCAGATTGGCGCCAAGCTCCACATCAAAGATCCAAAAACCGGCAAGCCTGCGGAAAGGAACATCTTTTACCCCAGCAGAGCCGGCGCGAAGATGATCTACGCTTCCAATGACATCGAGAGTCCGCACTCTATCTATAACGACTCAAGCATCCAGGCCCTCCAGCACCGCGGAGTTCGATTCCTCGGCTGCCACAACGCCACCCAAGGCATTGCCAGGGAACTCAGCCAAACGCATCACCTCAAGCAGCCGGTTCAGGATGTCTACCAGGAACTGCTCGCGCACACCTTGCCTAACGTGCTCATCGTAGCCGCCGCCGTGGCTGCCATCGCCCTGCTGCAGACCGAAGGCCATTACAGCTACATCTACGTCTGAACCCATGCTTCGGGCTTCCTGTTGCAAGAGCCCGCCTCGGCGGACGAAGGTTGCTCGGGATGAGATGTTCTTTGCGTACGGGAAACGCAGCTCTGCCGCTCTCAGAAGCCCATGATGTTGTAGCCGCAATCGACATAGAGCGTCTCGCCGGTGACGGCGCTCGCCAGGTCGCTGGCCAGGTAGAGGGCCGTGCCGCCCACTTCGAGCTGGTCGACATTGCGGCGCAGAGGCGCGCGGTCGGCGTGGGACTTGAGCATGTCGCCGAGGTCGCCGACGCCGCGGGCGGCCAGCGTCTTGATGGGTCCGGCGGAGATGGCGTTGACGCGGATGTTTTTGGAGCCGAGATTCCAGGCGAGATAACGCACGGTGGATTCCAGCCCGGCCTTGGCCACGGCCATCACGTTGTAGTTGGGCACTACTTTTTCGGCGGCGTAGTAGCTGAGGGTCATGATGCTGCCGCCCTCGGTCATCAGCGGCACGGCGGCGCGGGTGGCGGCAATCAGCGAGTAGACGCTCACGTCCATGGCGACGCGGAAGCCCTCGCGGCTGGTATTGACGAACTCGCCGCGCAGGTCGGAAGCGGGCGCAAAGGCGACGGCGTGGACGAGGATGTCGATCGTGCCGTACTTAGCTTTGAGCGCTGCGAAAAGGCTCTCGATTTCAGCGTCGCTCGAAAGGTCGCACTGGAAGCCCGCC
>JAJZNH010000142.1 GCA_021811745.1 Acidobacteriota bacterium | reverse complement strand
GGAACCGGAGTATGAGGGGTAAAGACGCACTTGCGGCGCACCTGCTCGATGTCCGCTTCGGTGGGCGCGTCAAGCAGTCCTCCACCCAGTTGCTGCTCCAGCAGCGCCAGTGTCAGCAGAGCCGCGTGACCCTCGTTCATGTGGTAGACATTCACGTGCAGGCCGAGCGCAGCGGCCATGCGCACGCCGCCCATTCCCAGCACGATCTCCTGTTGCAGGCGGTAGTTGGTGTCGCCGCCGTAAAGATGGTCGGTCAGGCCGCGGTCCCATCCCGAGTTGCCGTCCAGGTCGGTGTCGAGCAGGTAGATGGGTACTACATGCCCGGCGCGGCCCTCCAGGTCATAGCGCCATGCGCGCACGGTAACGACGCGGCCTTCCACAATAACCGTGATCCGGGCTGCTTCTTCGGCGCAAAAATCCGCCGGATTCCACGGCTGGACATCCTCGCTTTGCGTCCCTGCTCCGTCCAGATGCTGGCGGAAATATCCCTTGCGGTGAAGAAGCGTGAAGGCCACCATCGGAACGCCCAGGTCGGCGGCGGAACGCAGAGTGTCGCCAGCCAGCACTCCAAGGCCGCCGGAATACGTCGGCATCTCCGGATGAATTGCAATCTCCATGGAGAAGTACGCGATCTTGCCGGAGTCGGGGAAGGCTCCATAGAAAGTTGGTTTAGAAGAAGCTGGTTGCATCGTGTCAATTTCTCCACACCACTTGCAACATTACACAAGCGGCAATGGGGGGATCTGCGGCAAAACCAGGCTTGGTATGTCCTGATGTGCCCTTGTAAGTTCTTTGCCCGGCCGCCGTTCCTTAGGGCCGTATCCACTTGAAGGTTACGCCTTCGGGATGCAACATCCCTGCCGTTGCTATAGATCCAACGGCAAGCGACCGGAGTTTCGGCTGTCTCGCCCGGCCTTCATTGGGCTGAGACATCAACAGATTTTACCAAGGAAGCGTGTAAACGTTCATCATGTATTGCTAACTCCCTCCAGATGCGGGGGGATTAACGCCGCGGACGCCTGCGACAGGCATCCGTGGCCTTCTCTTTTCCTGCGTTTGCAAATTCTTCGCTCTTTCGATCAATCCAACCGGTGCGCGCCGCCGGAAGCGTGGCAGATGTGAATCTGGGGGACGATTCCGGTTTTGGCGGCATAGCGGTTGCCCAGTTCCTTTGCGAATGCCGGAGCGTCGTTCTGCTCCACCAGGTTGATGGTGCAACCGCCGAAGCCGCCGCCGGTGAGCCGAGCCCCGATGAGTCCGGGCAGATCCTGAGCCAGTTCGACCATGATGTCGGCCTCCGCGCAACTGCCCTCGAAGTCCTTGCTGTAGCTCCAGTGCGCCTCGGCCATCAGGCGGCCAACCTTGGCCATATCGCCCTTGAGCAGGGCCTCGGCGGCGGCTACGGTGCGCAGGTTTTCGCTGATCACATGGCGGGCGCGCATGAGCGATTTGGGCGCCATCTCGTGTCCCCATTTTTCCAGGTCTTCGAGGGTGGCGTCGCGCAGGAACGGGACACCGGGCCGGTGGCTGGCGATGACGGCGCAAGCGGCTTCGGACTCGCGGCGGCGGGTTGGATAGTCGCCGCCGGCCACCGAGTGCTTGACCATCGTATTGGCGATGACCAGCGCCACGTGGTCGGGAATTGGCGCCAGCTTGAAGCTGAGGTCGCGGCAGTCGAGCAGCAGGGCATGATTCTCTTTGCCGTTCACAGAGATGAACTGGTCCATGATGCCGCAGTTGGCGCCGACGAACTCGTTCTCAACGCGCTGGCAGATGCGCGCCAGCACCGGGCCCGGATAGTTGGCGCCTATCAGAGACAGCAATGCGATCGCAGTGACCACCTCAAGGGCGGCGGAGCTGGAAAGCCCCGAGCCCAGCGGCACATCGCCCCAGAGGCTCATGCTGAAGCCGGGAATCTTGTGGCCTTCGCCAGCCAGCGTGACCGCGACTCCGATGGGGTAATCGCTCCAGTGCGTGTCACCCTTGGCTGGAAGCGCCGCCGAGGCGAATGTCTTCTCTTCGCTGAAGTTCTCCGAGTAGATGACAATCTTGCCATCGGCGCGCGGCGAGATGCCGGCCAGAGTGGCAAAGTTGATGGCCGCGGGCATCACAAAACCCTCGGCATAATCGGTGTGTTCGCCGATCAGGTTGACGCGGCCCGGAGCAACAAAAATGGCTGGCTCCGCATGGAAGCGGTCGCGATGAATGGAGCGCAAGACAGCAGGATCGTGCATATCGGTTCGTAACCTCAAATTGAATTCAAACTCAAAAGAAGCTTTCAGCCCTTAACGATCAGCGATGTCGTGCTCACGGACGGTCTCATGGCTTGGCCGTGAGCGACGGAAGCTCAACACCTCAAAATGAGAACGTTTTCCTCTCAAAACTTAATCATACCTAGCCCGGACCTAGCTTGCCCCGCCTGTTACCTCCGCACAGGCGCCATTCAATCTTTCCCATATCCGGTCCAGCCACGCCTCGTGTTCCGGCTTCATCAGCACGGAGCGCAGACATGTGACCGGCCCGGCCGCCTCTGTGCTTACTATGCGATTTTCCGGCTGAAACCAGATCAGCGGCAATTGTACAAGAGCGAGGTGCAGATCCCGGCTGGCACAGGCGGCGAAGATCTGCCGCGCCCGGCGCGAGGCCTCGTCAGCCGTCTCCGCGCGCAGTTTCCACACCACAATGTCGAGTTCCGGAGGGCCAGCCGCCAGCGGCTGAAAGCGGCCGTCTCGGCGCAGACGGTTGTCCAGATCCAGGGCGGCGGCGCGGCCGCGCGCCAATCCGCGGGCAAATTCGCCGCCCGGCACGAGAGGCAGCAGCTTTTGCGTGGCCCAGAGCGCCACCGCCGCGGCGCCTGCCCGCGAGCACTCCAGGCTGATCTCGCCGAGGTGCAGTTCCTTTGAGGTGAAGTAGGTATAGGGCGAATCGTGCTTGTAGAAACGGCCCACCGCAGGGTCGCGGAAGAGCACGCAGCCGCAGCCGTAGGGCTGAAGTCCATGCTTGTGGGGATCGACGACGATCGAGTCCGCCCGGCAGATGGCGTCAAAGGCGCGCCGCGCCGGCTCGTCCAGCGACTCGGGAATCAGCCGGAAGTAGCCGCCATAGGCTGCATCCACATGGATGCGGAAGCCATAGCGCTCGCGGAGCGCCAGGATCTCATCGAGCGGATCGACCGCGCCCATGGCCGTCGTGCCCAAGGTCGCCACCACCGCACCCACATTGCCCTTGCGCAGTTCGGATTCCAGCGCCGGGATGCTCATGCGCCCGCGGCTGTCGGCGGGAACCTCGGCGTAATCGAGCTTCAGGACGGCGGAGATACGCCGGTGCGTGTAGTGCGCCTGCCCGGATCCGACGATTCGGCGGCCCGGCGCGAGCTGCCCGGCTACCCACAGCGCCTCAAGGTTGGCCAGCGTGCCACTGGAGGTGAGGTGGCCCAGGAATTCGGTCCAACCGAAGATCCCGGCAATCTCACCAACCGCCTCGATCTCCATCTCCGAGCTGGCCCTGCCCCCGTCGCGGGCGTGGTTGTTGGGATTCAGGGTCATGGCCAGCGCATAGGCGGCTCGCGCCACCGGATGCGGCGGCTTGAGCATCTGGCCGGCATAA
>JAJZNH010000979.1 GCA_021811745.1 Acidobacteriota bacterium | reverse complement strand
CGATGGGGCCGATTAAGTGCAGGTGGACGCCGGGCGAGAGGCCGAGGAGCGCGTTGAGGGCATGGCGGTTGAGGTTGATTTGCGTTTGCAACTGGCGCAAGGCGGTGTCGGCGTTGGAGACGGCGTAGAGGTCGGCGGCTACGGTGCCGGCGGTTTCGTTGCCGCGCTGCATGGCGGAACGGTCGCGGTTGAAGCGGTCCTGAAGGATGGAGCGTGTGGAGGTGAGGACGGATTGGAGCTGGGTGTCGGCGCGGAGCTGGATGAAGAGCTCGCGGGCCTGCTCGGCTACCTGCCACTCCTGCCAGAGGATGTTGAGGTTGACCTGCTGCCCGGCGGCTCTGGCCGCAGCCTTTGCAGCGCCGCGCGTGAGCAGGGTCTGGATTTGCTGGCTCAGGCCGAGGGCGCCGCCGTAGTTGAGGGCGGAGGTGGCGAAGCCGGCGTCGAGTTGGGGATCGGGGAGCAGGCCGGCCTGGAGGAGTTGCGCGCTGGCGACTCCGGCCTGGAGGCGCGCGGCTTTGAGATCGGGATTGTTAAAGACGGCCAACGTCACGATGGTGGTTTCGTCCAGGCCCGTGGGCGAGACGGCGTGCGGCGCCAGACCCGGCAGCCAGGACTGTTTGGCAGCGACGGTGAGCTGTGGCGTCTTCTGGAGATCGGGCGCGATAGGCAGCGGATCGGCGCGGTAATGCGCACAGCCGCAGAGAGCGAGGCCGAGAAACAAAACGGCGGAGCCGTGGATGAGAAGGCGCGAATTCATGCCTGGGCCTCCCTGGCGAGTTGCTTGCGGCGCATGTGCAGGTAAAGCGCGGGCAAGAGGTTGGTGCTGAGCATGGCGCTCCAGAGGATGCCGCCGAGGACTACGGCGGCGAGGCCCTGCTCGGGCGCTGCTCCCTGGCCCCAGCCCAGGGCGGTGGGCAACATGCCAAGCACGGCAGTGAGGGTGGTGAGCGCGATGGGACGGAAGCGGACGTGGACGGCTTCGCGGACAGCGGATTCGGGGTCCATGCCGGAGGCTTCGTTGCGGCGGGTGCGGTAAAGGAGCACGATGCCGTGATTGAGGCCGATGCCAACAAGGGTGAGGAAGGCGACCATCCCGATGGCGTTGAGGCCAACGCCGCTGAGGAGCAGAGCTGCCACGCCGCCGGTGAAGGCGAGGGGAATCTGCAACAGGAGCAGGCCAGGGACCAGGAGGCCGTCGAATTGCAGGATCATGATGGCGACCATGAGCAGGAAGGCGGCGAGAGCCGCGGCAAGCAGGCTGATGGCTGCGTCTTCAAGCTGCGGGAAGAGGCCGCCGAATTGGTAGCGGTAGCCGGGCGGCATGTGGAGGCCGGCGAGCGCCTTGCGCGCCGCTTCGATGGTGCTGCTGAATGGTCCGGTGGGGGTGGCGAGGATTTCGAGCGCGCGGGCGCCGTCGATGTGGCGAATCATGCTGGGCGTGGGGACCAGTTGGATGGTGGCGAGCTGGCCCAGGGGCGTCCAGCCGTCGGTGCGGATGGGCAGGCGGGCCAGCTCGGCGATGGAGTGATCGGGAGCGTCGGCGAGACGGATGTAAAGCGCCAGGGGGACGTTGCCTTCGGGTACCTGCGCGACGATGTCGCCGTTGAGCAGCGGGGCGATTTGCGCGTAGAGCTGGGCGGGCGTGATGTGGCGCGCGGCGAGGGCGTTCATCTCGGGTGTGATTTGAAGTTGGGTGATGAGGTAGCCGTCGTTATTGAAGATGCCAGTGAGCGCGGGGATGGGACGGAGGCGCGCGACCATTTGCGCGGCGAGGGAGCGCATCTCGGAGAAACTGCTGCCGTAGACTTCAATGACGAACGGCTGGGGCAGACCGAAGAGGCTTTCACCGACGCGTTCGATGGTGGGCGTGTCCATGGAGAGCTGCACGCCGGGGGTTCGGCTCTCTTTCATGAGGCGGTTACTGAGGGCTTCGAGACTGTCGACGCTGACGCTGGGCTTGAGGGTGATCTGGATTTCGCCGGCGTAGGCGGGCTCGGTGTAAATGCCATTGGAAGGCGAGCCGATGCGGGTGTAGATGTGATTGACGGCAGGGTCGGCGGCCATGCGCCTGGTCATGCTCATGACGGCGGCTTCGGTGTCCACCAGGGAGCTGCCGGGCGGGAGGGTGAAGCTTTCAAGGAGGACGCCTTCATTGGGCAGCGGGAGGAAGTCGATGGGTACGAGGACAAGCCCGGCCAGGCTGGCCAGGAGCAGCACGACGCAGACGGTGAGGCTCCAGTTGGGATGGCGGGAGACGATGTCGAAGAGGCGCTCGTTTTTGCCGCGCAGGAAATCGAGAGCTTTGCCGGCAGAGCTGGGTTTGGTGCGGGCTTTGGCTTGGAAGAAGCCCAGGCAGAGCGGAATGAGGCTGACGGAGATGAGCAGGGAGGCGAGGAGCGAGAACGTTATTGCCAGGGCGAAGGGGATGAAGAACAGCCCGGCGAGGCCGCCGACGAAGAGCAGCGGCGCGAAGGAGGAGACAGTAGTAAGAGTGCCGGTGACATCGGGGCCGACGATGTCTTTCAGGCCGCGGACGACGCCGGGCCAGCGCCCATCGCCCTGCTCCCAGCGGTGATAGATGCTTTCAAGGACGATGATGCCGTCGTCGCAAAGCAGACCGACGGCGACAGTGAGCGCGCCGAGGGTCATGAGGTTGAGGCTCTGGCCTGCTGCGTAGATGCCCGCGATGCCCAGCAGCAGCGAGAGCGGGATGCTGAAGGCAAGGATCCAGATGCCGCGGCCGGCGCCGAGGACCCAGAGCAGCACGCCGATGGCCAGCAGGCCGCCGATGAGGAGATTCCGGCCAAGATCGGCGCCGACACTGTGGACGAGATGGCCCTGGCTGTAGATGCTGACCCAGCGGACACCGGGCGGGAGCTGCTTGAGGCTTGCGGCGAGGGTCCGGCGGACGCTCTCGTTGACGGGGATAGTGGATGCATCGGGCTGTTTGAAGACGACGAGCGCGACGCTGGGGCGGCGGTCGAGCAAGGCCGCGTCGAGAGTGGGCACGGCAGCGCGGACCACGTGCGCCAGGTCATGAAGCGGGATGGGGCCGTTGGCGGATGGGACGGGGATCTGCTCGATATCGGCAACGTGGGTGGGAAGATCGCGGACTTCGATGAAGACATCCTGATGGCCGGCGGTGATGTAGCCGCCGGGATTGATGAGGACTTGCTGCTGGATAGCGGAGAGTAGCGCCGTAACCGGGACGCCATAGCGATACATGGCGGCAAGGTCAGGCTGCACCCAGAGTGCTTCCTGGCCAGCACCGTAAACTTCCACCTGATAGACGCCGGGCAGGGCACGCAACGCGGGCACGACATTGGCCATGACGGCGCGCTGAGCGTCGGCGGGGGCAACGGAAACGGGGAGTTGGAGGCTGTAATCGGCAACTTCATCGATGGCGTCGCCCATGATCTCAGAGACGGGATGCACGTTGGCGGGCATCTCGGCGCGTGCGCGGTCAATAGCGCTGTTAACGGCCATCAGGTCCTGCTGGCTGTTGGTTCCTTCGCGGAAGCGGATGTCGGTTTCAACCACGCCGTTGCCCATGCTGGAGCGCACATCGACAAGGTTGGGCAACGCCATGATTTCGCCTTCCAGCGGC
>JAJZNH010000931.1 GCA_021811745.1 Acidobacteriota bacterium | reverse complement strand
GGAGACCAGCAGACCGTGGGCGGGCGGCGCGCCTTCGACATGACACTGGATGCCCAGGCGCTCCAGGGCCATGTTGGCGGAGACATGCAGCCAGAAGGCGCGGCGCTCCAGTGAGAGCGGGCCGTGCAGACGGAGCTTCCAGTAGCGAAGAATGCAGAAGATGAGAATGAATCCCAGCGCCACAGCGCGCCGGAGAGCGCGCAGGCTCACTGCGGGAACGGAGCCAGGAATCGGCTGCGCGCCGAAGGCGCGAGCAGCTCGAGATCGAGCAGCGTGAGAAAATCGATGGCGCCGAACTCTCGGTCCCATGCCGGCCGGGCGGCGCTGCGCGCGCCGAAGGCCAGATAGGTCCTGAGCAGCCTGGGCACTTTGACCGCGTGCGGCGGCCATCGATCGGGCAGGCAGGACGACGGCTGTGCGTGTGCGTTCTGCCGCTCCGTGGGGCACGCGCAGGCGGCAGTGGGCGTGGCCTCGAACTCCGGAGGAACCCGGAATGGCTCAAGCTGCCAGTACATCAGCCAGCCCTCCGCGGGATCGCTGGAGTTCCAGGACAAGCAACCGATCCAATCGCGCAACCCCATTCCGCTAGCATACTGCGCAATTGCCCGTCGCGGCAGGGTGAGCGCTCAAGGTTCTGTAGCGCCGCTCTCCTGAGCGACTGTACTGGCGGCGTCCACGCCGCCATCTGCGTGTAGTCCAAGGAGGCCACAGTCGCCGCGGCGACCCGGTTCCGAGACGCGCTACCCATTTACGGATAAGCTTTAAGAGGAATCAGCGCTTGGCCCCGGAAAGCAGGCAGCCGCCACCGCGCAGAGATTGGAGGCAGTACCGGCGCCAAGAATTCCTGATGCCGCGCCAGTGGCAGCCTCATCTCTATGATTAGGCTCCTCAGGCGAACCGCTATCAGCAAGGACATTGGAAAAGGAAGGCATCTTGAGCACTCCGCGGCAGACAACGGGCGCGCAGGCAACCCCTGATCGGGGCGCGGAGGCCGCGCGCCGCGGGATCGGCGTATCGCATACGTGGCGCGCTCTGCGGCACCGCAATTTCCGGCTTTTTTTCGGCGGGCAGACGATCTCGCTGATTGGCACCTGGATGACGCGCGTGGCGACGGCGTGGCTGGTCTACCGGCTGACCGGATCGGCGCTGCTGCTGGGCACGGTCAGCTTCATGGGCCAGATTCCCACGTTTCTGCTGGCGCCCTTCGCCGGCGTCTGGGTGGACCGGCTCAACCGCAGGCAGGTGCTGGTGTGGACGCAGGCGCTCTCCATGGTGCAGTCGCTGCTGCTGGCCGCGCTCACGCTGACGCATACCATCACCATCCCGCTGATTCTGGCCCTGAGCGCGATGCAGGGAATCATCAACGCCTTCGATATGCCCGGCCGCCAGGCATTCATGGTGCAGATGGTCGAGGACCGCCAGGATCTGGGCAACGCCATCGCCATCAACTCGTCGATGGTGAACATGGCGCGGCTGGTGGGGCCGTCGCTGGCCGGCCTGCTGATTGCCGCGACGAACGAGGGCTGGTGCTTCTTCGCCGATGGCGTGAGTTATCTGGCCGTGATTGCCTCGTTGCTGATGATGCGGCTGCACTCGCCCGTAGTGAAGCGCGAAACTGCTTCGACGCTGCATGAAATGAAGGAAGGCTGGAGCTATGTCTCGGGCTTCCTGCCGGTGCGGACAATCCTGATGCTCTTTGCCGTGGTCAGCCTGATGGGCATGCCGTTCGTGGTGCTGATGCCGGTCTTCGCCGCCAGGGTGCTGCACGGCGGCCCGCATACGCTGGGCTTCCTGATGGGCGCGGTGGGCGTGGGTGCGCTTATCTCGGCGCTCTCGCTGGCGGCGCGCAAGAGCGTGCGCGGGCTGGTAAAGATGATTCCGCTGGCCGCGGCAGTCTTCGGCCTGGGCCTGATCGGCTTCGGGCTATCGCGCTCCTTCTGGCTTTCGATGGCCACGGTGCTGGTGGCGGGCATGGGCATGATGCAGGGCATGGCCGCCAGCAACACCATCATCCAGACGCTGGTGAGCGAAGACAAGCGCGGCCGCGTGATGAGCTACTACACCATGGCCTTCGTAGGCATGGCGCCCTTTGGCAGCTTGCTGGCCGGAACAATGGCCAACGCCATCGGCGCGCCGTGGACGGTGATTCTGAACGGAACCGTCGTTGTGCTGGGCGCCGCCTGGTTCGCCACGCAATTGCCCAAAGTGCGGCGCGAGATGCGGCCCGTGTATCTTGAGCTGGGAATTATCCCCGCAGCGAAAGAGATGGCGGCCGAACAGGTGCAATCGTAAAGCAGACCCGTATCTCAATTCGCACCAATCCACCATTCCCACCGGCGGGTGGCCCGGTCTCAAACCACCAAACCACCAGTTGAGGGAGACCGGCTAAGCAGGAACGAGCTGCGCAGCGAGTATCATAAAGGCGGTGCTTCTGTTTGTCTCGCGTAATCTATGACCTGTTTGGGTTTCCTTGCATCGGCCGCCTCGCAGGTTCTCAGGCGCCTGCATCAGGAGATGGCCGAATTCACCGCGGAAATTCCGCTCTTTCTATCAACAGTCAGGCCGCAACACGACACCGACAACGCAAAGGAGCTTTGAAAAAACTGATGCATCTCAAATCATTGTTATCGTTCGGAAAGATCTCGCCGCTCATAGCTGTTCTTTTCGCCGTTGCCATGACCCAGCCACGTGTCGCTTCAGCGCAAGGGGGCACACCTCGCCCGTGCGACATCTTCGCTTCAACGACTCCCTGTGTTGCTGCCTATAGCACCACCCGCGCCCTGTACCGCAACTACACCGGCTCGCTTTACGAGGTCACGCGCAGGTCGGACGACACTTCGATCAACGTAGGTCTCCTGCCCGACGGCTATGCCGACGCCGCCACGCAGAACAGCTTCTGCGCCAACTCGATCTGCCACATCACCAAGATCTACGACCAGTCTCCGAGCCGCAATGACCTCACGCCCGCGCCTCCGGGCGGAGCAGCGCATGGCCCCGCCGCCCTTGGTTTCGATTTCCCGGCCGTGGCTGATGCTCTGCCGGTAACCGTGCACGGGCACGACGTTTACGGCATCGCCATCTCCCCCGGCCTCGGCTACCGTGACGACAAGGCTGTTGGGACCGCCGTCAACGGTCAACCCGAGGGCGTCTACATGGTCACCTCCGCCACCCATGTCAACTCGAACTGCTGCTTTGATTTCGGCAATGCCGAGGTTAACAACCTCGATAACAATGCCGGCCACATGGACGCCATGAATATCCGGACAGCCTGTCGCCACGCCCCATGCAAGCCCGTTGCAGGGCTCGATATGGAGAACGGCATCTACGGGCATCTCGCTGTGCCCGCCGACGAAACCTTCGCTACCGTTATGGGCGCTAATGACGGGCAGCACAGCTACGCTATCTACCAGGGCAACGCCGAGTCCGGAGGCCTGACCAGCACCGGCATGATCCCGCTGCCCAAGGGCGGCTATCAACCGATGAAACAGGAAGGAGCCATTATCCTCGGAATCGGCGGCGACAACAGCAATCACGGCAGGGGCTATTTCTTTGAGGGCGTCATGACCAAAGGCATGCCGACTGCAACGGTCATGAATGAGGTTCAGAAAA
>JAJZNH010000735.1 GCA_021811745.1 Acidobacteriota bacterium | reverse complement strand
TCTCATCGCTGTTCTGGAGCGCAAGGCGGGAAGGCTCATCGTAAACGGCTTTCCGACCGGCGTCGAAGTCTGCCATGCCATGGTGCATGGCGGTCCGTATCCCGCCACCAGCGACAGCCGCGCCACATCGGTTGGCACGCTGGCCATCTATCGATTCGTGCGGCCTGTCTGCTATCAGGACTTTCCTCACGCGGCACTTCCAGCGGAGTTAAAGGACAACAATCCGCTCGGCATCTGGCGCATGGTGAATGGCGAGCTTACGCGCAGCGTGGTCAACCCCCGGTGATGCCTCGTGCGCCGGTCGAGCGTGCTCTCGCTCCGCGCCATCGCCGCGGCTTTTCTCCTTGACATTGCCGATACGCCTCATCTAGGGTCTGTTAACACTACCAGGACGGCGGCGACGGGAGCCAATTTTTCCGAGTTCCAGGAGCGAGGAGCGCGCTGTAACTGGATACTGGAGCGACGAGCGACAACGAAATCGAGAAAATTGGCTCCCGTCCCGAAGGGGTGCGGCGAAAATCGCGCCATCCCTTGTTGCCGGTCTCGACGGTGGGGCCTGCCACAGCCTTCGCCCGGCGCCGCGTCTGGCGCGATTTTTGCTCGCAACGCCGTTCGCCCTGGTAGTGTTAACAGACACTAGCTTGTGTCACGCGATGGCTCAGGCCAATGGAACACTGCGCCCGCACATCCGTTCGAGTATCGAAATCTTGTCAAAAGGAGAGAATGCTCTCAATGAAAAAGGCAATTTTGAGCCTTCTGATCGCATGCGCGGCATGGAGCGGAGTACCTGCCTCCGCGCAGGTAAAGATGACGCGGGACCAGATTCTCTTTTACACCTCGGAATGGAAGGGGCCGCGTTTTCCAGATGGCCGCCCAAAGCTGCCTGACGATCTGCTCAAGCGCGCCGCCAGCATGACCATTGAAGACGTATGGGAATTTCTTGAAGCGCATGGTTACCGATGCCAGTTCGAGGGCGACTGGCAGGCGCTCCATCTGGATCGGCCAATTATCGGCCGCGCTTTAACCGCGCAATACATGCCCACGCGGCCCGATATGCGGCAGGCGATCCTGGCGGAGGGCAAAGCGGAAGGGCGAGCGGCGACTGGAACGAACAGTTGGCCCATTGCCGAGTTGCAGGACGGCGACGTGTATGTCGCCGACGGCTTTGGAAAGATCCAGTACGGAACGCTGATAGGCTCCAACCTCGGCAATGGCATCGCGGGTCATACGCATGCCGGCTTCGTTTTCGACGCCGGTGTCCGCGATCTGCAGGAGCTTCGCGAAATCCCGGACTTCAATGGCATGTTCAAGGGCTACGATCCCACCGCATGGGCTGACATGGAGCTGACCGGGATCAACGTGCCCATCCGCATCGGCAACGCCGTTGTGCTGCCCGGTGATCTGGTGATCGGCAAGCCGCGCCAGGGTGTCGTGTTCGTTCCCGCCATTCTTGCTGAACAGGCCATCAGCTCCGCCGAGTTCACATCGCTCACCGACGAGTACAACTTCGAGCGAAACCGGGAAGGCGAAAACAAAGGCATGTTTGAAGGCGGGTGGAATGTAGCGAAGTATGACGCCTTCGCCAAGTGGATCGACGCGCATCCTGCAAAGCTGAAGATGTCTCGCAGCGAATTCGATCAGTTGCTGCAGGCAGCCAAGCAGCGCGCCGCGCGCCGTCCGCAGTAACAAGAATCGCTATCTTGCGGCCGACGAAGATCGCAAATGCAGAGTGCTTCTCCGGCGATGCGTCCAACGCAGTGGAGATCAGGCCGGCAGGATGAAAGCCGGAATAAGTGCATTGCCATGGTGTTACTCAAATTCGCCGGCAGGCACACGGGGCCAGAGTTCGCCGCAGCATTCGCATTTCTCAATGTACTCCGGGTGGGAGCGATCCATGCTTGGGCGGCTTCTTGAAGAGCCACGTCGCGGCGGCGCAGAAGAATGCCAGCAGCGCCGTCCAGCGGAAGACATCCACATAGGCCAGCAGCGCCGATTGCTGTTGCATCTGGCCGTATAACAATCCGTAGGAGCCTGGCCGCGCCGCGGCTGGCCCCAGCCGATGACTTAAAAACCCTGCCATCATCCCGGCCTTCTGCTGCAGCAACCAGCTCGACGGCGCGAGGTGTCCCGCAAGGTAGGTCTGGTGCAGATCCGAGCGGCGGATCACCGCGGTGGTGGCCATCGAGATTCCGACCGACCCGCCGATGTTGCGCAGCATGTTGAAGAGTCCAGTCGCGTTTCCCATCTCCTTATAGGGAATCGTCGAGGTCGTCATTGTGGCCAGCGGCACAAACACGAAGCTCAACGCAAAGCCGGTGAGGATAATCGGCAGCAGCAGCGTCAAAGGCCCGATGTTCAGATCCACCGAGCCGAAGAGCATCGCGCATGCGCCAAAACCCAGGAAGCCCGCGCTCAACAGCTTGCGGTTGTCGATGCGCGATCCCAGCACGCCGATAATCGGCGAACCGATAAAGGAGCCGAGGCCACGCGGCCCCACCACCAGCCCCGCCCAGAAGGCCGTGTACCCCATTACTTCCTGGTAGTAGAGCGGCAGCATGGCAATGGTGATGTAAATGCACATTCCCAGCAGCGCAATCATGAAGCAGCCGGTGCGGAAGTTGCGGTCCTTGAGCGCGTGCAGGTTAACCAGGCCATCCGGATTGGACCACGACCGCCAGATCCACCACACCAGCGCCACCACCAGCGCCACCACCGCCCAGCGCACCCACACCGCGCCAAACCAGTCATCCTCCTGTCCCTTGTCCAGCACCACCTGCAGGCAGCCGGTCCACACGCACAACAGGCCGAATCCCAGGTTGTCGAACGGCCCCACCTTGGCGTGCTTGATGTAGGGTGGATCGTGCACGAACCGATGGATCATCGCTATAGCCAGAATGCCGACGGGGATGTTGATGTAGAACGCGTATCTCCAACTGAAGGTATCGGTGAGCCATCCGCCCAGCGTTGGCCCCAGCACTGGCGCCAGCACGATCCCCAGGCCATACGCGGCCATGGCCATCGAGCGTTGCGCGAGCGGAAAGCTCTCAAGCAGGATCGCCTGCGACAGCGGCTGCAGCGCGCCGCCGCCGGCGCCTTGCATGATGCGCGCCAGCAGGATTACCCCCAGCGTCGGCGCCGCTCCGCAAAAGAACGAGGCAATGGTAAAGATCACCACGCAGGTCATCAGGAAGCGCTTGCGCCCGAATTTGCGCGCAAACCAGTTCGAGGCCGGCAGGATCACGGCATTCGCCACCAGATAGCTGGTGAGCACCCAGGTCGCTTCGTCGTTCGAGGCCGACAGGCTTCCCGCGATATAGGGCAGCGCCACGGATGCGATGGCCGTGTCCAGCACCTCCATAAAGGTGGGCAGCATCACGGCCGTGGTTACCAGCCACGGGTTCACGCCCTGGCTCAGGGGATAACGTGCGTGGGCAGCATCGGTCGGCATCGTGCGTAGACTGCTTTGAGCCTAATCGATTCCCCGGGTTCGCCGCCAATCGCGACCGCGGAATGCCCGCCTCTGGCGTTCCGGCAACCCATGCAAAAACAGGGCGTTGCTGCCGCCCAGGACAGCGAAATGCTGCCACGAGTCAGCGAGGCTGAAAGGCAAT
>JAJZNH010000180.1 GCA_021811745.1 Acidobacteriota bacterium | reverse complement strand
GGAAAAGAGGATGGGCTGGTTCACGAGAACTACGAGTTTGTGCACAGCGGCTCGCATTTTTACCTGCTGACCACGGATTATGCACAAGGATCGCGCACCCACTCTGCCGCCGAGTCCGAATTGCGATGGAAAGCGCAGGGGCCGCGCCTCTACCAACTCAAGCCGGCGTCGCACTGGTTGATCTGGTTCCAAGGCTACCGGCTCCAGGTCCCGCAGGAGACTTTTAACACAGTTAACCGCGACAATGCCGCGGCGCTTTACGACTGGAAACAATACGATGGCTATTACTATCTGATCTATGCCGGCGTCAACGAGAGGAGTAGTTACGCAAGGCGAGGCTGGAACCGATTGGGGTTAGCCCGATCGAAGGATCTGGTTCACTGGAACGTACCCGGCGAGAAACCGTGATCACAAATCAAAATTTGCATGAGGGCCTGAAGCCAGCTGTGAAAAGGTAGGAGCGCAATGATGAACCGGCGGCAGTTTGTGGCAAGTTTCGGCGCGAGTATGTGCGCGGCAAGTTTTCCCTCACACGGGAAGGCGTCTTCATCCAAGCCTAATATTCTCATCATGATCACGGACCAGCAGTTCGCCGAAGCCGCAAGTTACCGCGTAGGCTCGCGGTATATCCATACACCAAATATGGACAGTGTGGCTGCGCGAGGGACGGTGTACACGCGTGCGTACTGTTCCAATCCGCTTTGCGTACCTTCGCGGACGTCGATGTTTACCGGGCAGTACCCAACGGTAACATCGGTGATGGACAACAGTGATTGTATCCGGCTGAATCTGACGCTGATCAATTATCCCCATATGTTTCCTCTCATGGGAAGGGTCTTTCAAAGTGCAGGCTACGAGACCGCCTATTTTGGCAAATGGCATATTCCCTGTCCGGTGAGCAGGAGTGACATCCATGGATTTGACATCGCCAAGATGGGATTGGGAGAGTTCGGCAGCAAGAGCATCGACACCACAACCGCTGCCGACGCCGCTGCCTTCCTACGGCAAAAGCATCAGAAGCCGTTTCTAGCCGTCGCCTCAATCCTGAACCCGCATAACATCGCGGAATGGTCCCGGGGACAGGCGCTTCCGCTCGGCCCCATCGGGCAACCTCCGCCAATCGATGAATTGCCTCCGCTGCGCGCCAACCATGCGCCTCAGAAGAATGAACCGGACACGATCACACTCATGCGGCATTCCTATCAATCCGCCCCGATGTTTCCAGTGAGTCACTTCGATGACACCAAGTGGCGGCAGTATCAGTGGGCGTATTATCGGCTGATCGAGAAGGCGGATGCACAAATCGGGGTAGTGCTGCAGGCACTGCGCGCGTCTGGTCATGAGCAGGACACGCTCGTGGTGATGGTGGCCGACCATGGCGATTGCCAGGGCGCGCATGACTGGAATCAGAAGACGGTGTTTTACGAAGAGGCAACTCGGGTTCCTTTTGTTCTCAGCGGGCCCGGGGTATCAAAAGGGGGCCAGTCGGCGAGGCTGGTCAATACCGGGATCGATCTGATGCCGACGTTGTGCGACTTCGCTGAGATCGATGTGCCGCCGCACTTGCCTGGTCTAAGCGTAAGAAATCCCACTTCGGACCCGCGCCCCTACATCGTGACCTCGGACAAGATGTTGGAAGGGGCGCCGCTGGACGGCCGTAAACCTAACCCTACCGGACGCATGCTGCGAAGCCAGCGCTATAAGTACACCGTTTATAGCGAGGGCCAGCGACGGGAGGCCCTGGTCGATCTTGAGAAAGATCCTGGCGAAATGGTGAACTTGGCCGGCGAATCCGGCTCCCAGGAAATACTTCGGCAACACCGTTCAATGCTGGCGGAATGGTGCCGGCAGACTCGAGATGCATTCCCAATTCCTGGATTCGCCCCAACTTCAGGCATGGACGGCTGCGAAAGCGCGAGTTAGGAATGTCTTGGAAACAATAGCCTGCGGAGGAACCGAAGTTATGAATAATATTTCGCGCCGTACTTTTCTCGGAGCGAGTGTAACTGCCGCGCTTGGATCCGCTATGCCGACGGCGATGACAAAGAGCCGGGCACCAAAGAACGTGCTGTTTATCGGTGTGGATGATCTCGCGACCCAGTTGAGATGTTATGGACGGCCGGTGCAAAGTCCGAACCTGGATCGGCTTGCCGCACGGGGAGTCAAATTTGAAGCTGCTTACTGCCAGTTTCCTTGGTGTGGCCCGTCGCGTGCGTCGCTGATGACGGGCCTTGCCCCGGACAGGACCCGCGTGCACGACCTGACAACACATTTCCGTCGCGCTCTTCCCAACGTAGTTACTCTCGGCCAGTTGTTTCGGGAAAACGGCTATTATTCGGCGCGGGTGGGCAAGATCTTTCACGCATCCGATCCAGGTGGCGAGGGAACAGATGGTCTGGATGACCCCATGACTTGGGATTGGACTTTCGACCCAGTAGGCGTGGATCATCTGAAAGAAGAAAAGTTTCTCACGGACTTTACGCCCGGCCGGGGGCTGGGGAGCGCGATTGCTTTTTACCGTTCGCCGGCACCGGAGCAGGAAATCACGGATGCGATTGGAGCCGAGGAAGTGATCAGGCTGCTGCGGAGGCCCCGTTCCGAGCCCTTTTTCATTGCCTTTGGACTGTACCGTCCGCATGTTCCATGGGTGGTGCCGCAGGCATATTTCGACCGCTATCCGCTCGAGAGTATCGAGCCTTATCCATTCTCTCCGAACGAGCTCAGCATTGCACCGCCTTCAGCCTACTGGACCGAACCGCCGAACTTCGGAATGGATATTGAACAGCGGCGGCGGGCAATTCAAGGCTATTACGCGGCTACAACCTTTGCCGATGCGCAAATCGGGCGTGTTCTAAACGAGCTGGAGGTTTCAGGGCTGGCAGAGAATACCCTGGTGGTCTTCTGGGCCGATCATGGATGGCAGCTCGGGCAGCATGGTCAATGGATGAAGCAGACGCTGTTCGAGCCGGCGGCGCGTGTCCCGCTCATCTTTGCCGGAGCAGGCGTACCGGCGTCGGGGGTGACCTGCGGGAGAACGGTGGAGCACCTCGATCTTTATCCCACGATTGCCTCAATCTGCGAGCTTGCGAACATCCCAGAAACGTTGCATGGCGAGTCGCTTGTTCCCCTGTTGCGTGATCCCGATGCGCCCTGGAGCAAGCCCGCCGTTACCCAGGTGCGGCGAGCGAAGAGGAAGGACCGGAAGAGGATCGACGGATACTCGATCCGCAGCGAGCGCTATCGCTATACGATGTGGAACGATGGTCAAGAGGGAGAAGAATTGTACGACTACCACAGCGACCCACATGAGATGAAGAATCTCATCAGCGACCCTTCCCTCGCGCAGACAAAGCTGCAGCTGCGCGTGGCTCTGAACTCGATTACACTTTCTCGCGGCAAGGCGGGTGGCCCGGACGATCCTAACCATCCTTACGATACTCCGTCGTAAGTGTGGCGGAACGGGATCGCGTGCAGCGCAGTGAGCGCACCGATTTATGGGTATCACGAACGAGTTGAGGATCAAGCGACCGGAACCAGGATCCGGGGAATGGGATACAGGCAATGAAAGTTGCGCTTGTGATGTTCACACTCGTTCTATGCCTGGCGTGGTTGC
>JAJZNH010000698.1 GCA_021811745.1 Acidobacteriota bacterium | reverse complement strand
AATCACTGCGTCCGATTCCGTGCGGGGCTATGTGGTCTGGGGCGGGCCGCCCGCCATGGGACCAATCGACGGCACGATCGCGCCTGCCGCCGCAGGAGGTTCGCTGCCGTTTCTCCCCGCTGCAACCATGCGCGTACTCAGAAATATTCATGACCACTACCCGAAAGCCTGGTGCCGCTACGGCTTTGTGGACGCATTCAATCCACTGACAGGATGGTACGACACTGACGTCATCGGCATCGACACCGGCATCACAATGTTGATGGCGGAAAATGCGCGTACGGGTTTTGTATGGCAAACGTTTATGAAGAACCCCGAGGCGCAACGTGGTATGGCAGCGGCTGGCTTCGAGCCCGATACTTCAGAACCGTCCGAGGGCCCTGTAACGAAAGCTTTATGACAATGTGACTGAGTTTTGCATCTAATCCACCAAGATGTAGAGATATTGCAATGCGCAGTGGACGGCATAAGGCCGGGCTGACAGCGAATTCGGAGCGAAGAGCCACACTGGAAGATTAGTGCGGCGGCGCGGTTCAACGCAGGTTTTGGCCCTGCGTGGCCGGATCTTGCCAGCAAACTTCTGCAGGCCAACTGACTACTGGTGGCGCAACCAGGGTTCAATAGACCGACTGTTTTCCCTTTGACCGCTATAATTGCGGCTGCCCAAGGTTGACGAATCACAGAATAAAGTAGCATGCTATTTTAAATGAATAGTTTTACTGCGCTTTGCAAGGCGATTCTAAGAAATAATGATTTCGCCCTGACGCTGAAAGCATAGCTGGCTTTCAGGGCTTGCCTTTGCTCCTTGGTTTAGCAATCTTCGCTCGCGCACCGCGCTTCTCTGAGCGGCGCAGCTGGAGCAGCAGGGAGTCCTGACTCACCAATGACTCGCGTGAAAATTGCGGAAGGTTCGGGGAAGCGTCCAGAAGAGCCGCTGCAAGACGCGGCGCATGCCTGGACCGACCGGCTACGCGCGCTCAAGAATATTCCGCCGGTGCTGCGCTTTGTCTGGGATTCAGGTCCCGCGGTCGTCTCCTGGAATCTTGCCATCCGAGTCGTCATTGCCCTTTTGCCAGCCGTCGCGGGCATCATCGGCCGCTTCATCATCGACGGCGTCAATCGCATCCGATTTCATTTACCGCTGCCGTGGTATTTCTGGTGGCTCGTCGTCGGAGAAATGTCCGTTGCCATACTCATTGGGATTCTCGGCCGGATGGGAGATTACTTCGACAGTCTGCTCGCTGATCGCTACACCCACCACGTCAGTGTGGAAGTGATGCGCAAAGCCGCGGCGCTCGACGTAACCGCGTACGAGGATCCTGTCTTCTATGATCGCCTGGAACGCGCCCGCGTGCAGGCAACCGATCGCCTGGCCATGATCCAACAGATGGGAAGGTTGCTTCAACAGGCCGTGAGCGCCGGGGCTTTTTCGCTTGTGCTTCTGCACTATTCTCCGGTGCTTCTGCTTCTGCTGATCGCAGGTATTCTCCCTGCCTTTGCAGGTGAAACTCACTTTGCTTTTCTGACCTACGCGAAAAATTTCCGCCAGACCCCTATCCGCCGCCGGATGGATTATCTGCGCCAGGTGGGCGGCAGCAAGGAAGCCGCCAAGGAACTCCGGCTGTTTAATTTAAGCCACCATCTCACAGCGCGTTTTGCCGATTTGTCGCAGCGGATCTACGAGGAGAATGTGGAACTGAACAAGCGGCGGCTCTACTGGGGCGGCCTGCTTGCGATTCTAGGACAACTCGGCTATTACTCCGCATACATCCTGAGCATCTACCGCACCATCAAAGGTCTCTATACCATCGGCGATCTCACGCTTATTACCACCGCCATCATGCAGGCAATGAGCAGCATACAGCAGGCGTTTTCAACGGCGTCAGGTGTCGCCGACCAGGCCTTGTTCCTCACTGATCTTATTGCGTTCTTTGAAATGAAGCCGGAGGTGGAATCAAAACCCGACGGCCTCTGCGTACCGTCTCCGATCCAGCGCGGCTTCGAGTTCCGCAACGTTTCATTTGCTTACCCTGGCACCAACCGCCCGGTCTTGCGCAATTTCAACTTCACTCTCTCGCCCGGAGAACGCGTGGCGCTGATTGGAGAAAATGGCCAGGGTAAGACGACGATCGTCAAGTTGATCACGCGGCTCTACGATCCCACCGAAGGCCAGATTCTACTCGACGGCGTCGATCTGCGCGAGTACGACCTTACAAGCCTGCATGCGGAAATCGGCGTGATTTTCCAGGACTTCATGCGCTACGAAATGACGGCGAGAGAAAATATCGCGGTCGGCCGGATCGAAGTTCAACACCCTCAAGAAGAAATTGAGTACGCAGCGCGAAAAAGTCTCGCAGACGGAGTAATCGCCAGGTTACACGAGGGCTACGACCAGATGCTCGGACGCCGCTTTGAGAACGGCGTCGATCTCTCCGGCGGCGAATGGCAAAAGCTCGCTTTGGCGCGAGCTTACCTGCGCGACGCCCAGCTTTTGATCCTCGATGAGCCTACAGCTTCGCTGGATGCGCGCAGTGAGTTCGAAGTGTTTAACCGCTTTGCAGAATTGACCGCCGAGAAAATGGCGCTCCTGATCTCGCACCGCTTTTCAACTGTCCGGATGGCTGATCGGATTGTCGTTCTGGAAGGCGGCCGTCTCGTGGAAGAAGGTGACCACGGACAGCTCATGGCACTGGGCGGCCGCTATGCCGCCATGTTCGAAATGCAAGCCGCAAGCTACCGGTGAGGAACTATGAACAAAGTCGATACAGCTCTCGAAAAGCAGATCTCTCCGGATAGTGCACCACCTCCCAGTCTGGACACAACCGCGGAGATCGCTTGGTCATGGGATGTGGTGCACCGCCCGTTCAAATCCTGCCTCTTCTTCGCGCGTGTTCGAACTGCGCGCAGGGCACTCAAGAAGCTCGAAGCGGACCTTCTGCGCAAGCAGGCCGCCGCGATCGAGGGCGCCAAATCGAACGCACGCTATGCCGCGCTGCTGGAGCTTGGCACAAGCTATCGTCTGATGCGCTCGGCGATCAGCGCGCTGACGGACGAAAGAAGGCGTGTGAGCCGTTTGCCGCGTATTGTGCACAAGGCGGGAGCCGAGGAACCGCGAATGGCGGCGATCGCCAATACTTATCTGAACGCTGTGAGCGGGATCTTTTCAACGGACTCTTTCTGCCATTTTCTTCATGCAATTCAGTCGCGCGAAGCTCTCAATGTGGACGAATTATGGTGCGCGGGCGCATTTTTGAAGTTTGCCCTGCTCGAGCTGCTGCTGGAAAATGCAAATGCCCTGCTCGCAACCGAAGACACGGCGCCAACTTCTGCGCTTCTCAGCCAGCTCCACAGCCTGCGGTTAGTCACTAACATAGATTGGGGATTCCTTGTCCAGCCGCTTATCACATTTGACGGTATTCTCTCCCAGGATCCTGCAGCGAAATACACGCAAATGGACTTTGAGAGCCACCAATTGTACCGCCGGCGAGTCGCGTTCATCGCGCGCTTCTCCGATTGCACGGAATCTCGAATAGCGCAATTGGCTCTCGAACTTGCTCGCCAGGGAGAAGCACATCCGGTTGCCGATCCGCGCGCGCAGGATCGCCGGATTCATAT
>JAJZNH010000276.1 GCA_021811745.1 Acidobacteriota bacterium | reverse complement strand
ACCCCGTTTGGGGAACGGCCGATCCGGGCGAAGCGATCGCCGTCACGGTGGGAGACGTGCACGCCAGCACCACGACGGACCGGGCAGGGAACTGGAAGCTGGAGATCGGTCCGCTGCCACCGGGAGGCCCGTTCACGATGACGGTGGCCGGCAAGAACACGATCGAGATTCAGAACGTCCTGGTTGGGCAGGTGTGGCTTTGCTCGGGCCAGTCGAACATGACCTTTGCCGTGGCGCGGCACCTGGACTGGACGGACACGGGAACCGAGCATTACAAAGACGAGGTCGCCGCGGCCAACTATCCCCAGATCCGTATGTTCACGGTGGCCGAGACGGTGGCAGGGAAGCCGCAAAGGGACGTTCCTGGCCACTGGGATATTACCAGCCCCGTCACCGTGGGGGACTACTCCGCCGTTGCCTACTTCTTCGGCTTGAACCTCTATAAAGAGCTGCACGAGCCCATCGGGCTCATTCACAGTTCCTGGCCGGGGACGCCGGCGGAGTCGTGGACGACGCTGCCCACGCTCGAATCGAACAAGGAGTTTGCCGATATTCTCGACCGATGGCGGAAGATGGAGGCGGCCTACCCGGCCGCCATGGATCGGTACAACGAAGCCTTGCAGGGGTGGGAAAAGGCCGCGGACCGCGCGGAATCCGCCGGAAGCCCCATTCCGCGTGCGCCGCACCTTCCGTTCGATCCGCGCAGCTATTCGTGGCGTCCGGCGGGGCTTTACGACGCCATGATCGCCCCGCTGATTCCGTTCCGGATCAAGGGAGCCATCTGGTACCAGGGGGAGTCCAACGGCAGCCGGGCGGTGCAGTACCGCACGCTTTTCCCGGACATGATTCGCGACTGGCGGCAGGCCTGGGGCGAAGGGGATTTTCCGTTCCTATTCGTACAGCTTGCCAGCTACCAGTCCGTGCTGCCGCCGTCGAACTGGCCGCTTCTGCGCGAGGCTCAACTGAAGGCGCTGGCAGTTCCTGACACGGCGATGGTGGTTACGGTGGATATTGGTTCGGTGCGCCGAGTTCATCCGCGTAACAAGCAAGAGGTGGGTCGCCGATTGTCGCTGGCCGCCCGGGCCCTGGCTTACGATCAGAAGGTCATCTACTCCGGCCCGATCTACTCGTCCAAGCAGGTGAAGGGGGACAAGATCATTCTCCATTTCACGCATCTGGGCGGCGGCCTTGTGGCCCGGCGTTACAGCGGCACACCTGCGGGATTGGCTGGATTTGAGATCGCCGGAGCGGATCGGAGTTTCGTCGAGGCCAGGGCGGAGATTGAGGGCGATACGGTGGTGGTCGAAAGCCCACTGGTGAGCAATCCCGTGGCGGTGCGCTACGCCTGGCAGAACTACCCCATTTGCAATCTGTACAACGAGGCAGGCTTGCCGGCCTCGCCGTTCCGGACGGATGACTGGCCGGAATAGCAAGGAGCGCCACCAGACTGCATTCCGGGGATCGGGGATCCGAAGTCTGAAATCCGCTCGCGAAGTCAAGGAGTGCTAGCCGAACTTCCGCAGCACGAGCAGAAGGACTTCAACAGCCCGGCGAGAAGAACTCATTCTTGCGGCCGGTTGGTTGCAACGCAAAACGGGATTGTTCGGGAGGCTGTTGCCAGAGGCTGATTGGCTTTCAGGGGATCTGCGGCAAGGCTATTGAAGTCCTTCGCAGACGATTGTTGCTTCAAAAGTGATGTCCATGAAGTGGTAGATGTGGTGGAGCTTGAATTGCGGCAGATGCGCGCGGAGCCTGTAATCGCTACCGGTGATCACGGCGGGGACGGACAGTCCACAATTGGAGTGCAGGGCCGGGATTCTGTTTTTCCAGGATCCGGCCACGATGTTGCAGATTTCGCAGATTGCGTCCTGAACGGTTGCGTCGACGGCTGAGAACTCAGTTCCGGTCATGCTGGCGGCTATCTTCGTCGCGGCCTGCATGCTGTTGAAGGATTCCTGCAAAGAACGGGTGATTGAAAATGGACTCCTGTCGCGTCAGCAGCGATCCTGGCCCTGGCGAATGCAGGTGCGTCCTGGGATTACCTTCTCGGGGGGTGAATTTTCTTGTGTCGATGGCTCAAGCGGCGCGTACCAGTGGAATCACGCGCTGCTTGATTTGCTCCACGGTGAAGGGTTTTCGGATATATCCCTGGGCGCCCGCTTGGATTGCCTGCTTGACCTGTTCCTCACTGCCTTCAGTGGTAACCATGACCACAGGCGTTTTGGGAGCGAGGTCCCGGCTGCGCAGCTGACGAAGGAACTCAAGGCCGTCCATGGAAGGCATGTTGATGTCCGAAAGGATGACGTCGACCTTTTGTTTTTGCAACAGATCGAGGCCTTCGTTTCCATTCGAGGCTTCCAGCACGGTTTCCAGCTCCAGTCCGGCCTGACGCAAGGTCCGCTCGACGATCTTGCGCATCACGGAAGAGTCATCCACGATCAGCGCCCGAATCTGGCTCATAGGTCGTCTATCGGCAATTGCGCCCGGCACTTTAGCCAGCCGCTCGAGGTGCTGGCGGTGGATGGGCAGAGCGTGGCGCCGTGGGGCTCCAGCCACACCGTTGCCAGATACGCGATCTACGGGATTCTGCGCCAAGGCGCATTCAAGGCAATCTGGTTGGCCGAAGATCTGGCACCTGAATCCGGGCGCGGAGTCCGGCTGCAAGGTCATGCGTCAGACCGCGCGCAAAAGTGCCGTTGAGCATGTGAATGGCATGCATCAGGTGGTTGGGGCGCTCGTGGGATATGGGCCCTGTTCATGTTTCGTATCGGCACAGCGGTAGGGTTGAGCGCCCAATTGGAGCAACTTGAGTATCCGGCTGCAATCTTGTCAGTTTCACTGGGGAGCGTGCTTTGCGGGCCGCCGACTCTGATTGATGGGCCGGATTTGCCGATGATAGGCAGGGAAGGATTGCCGGTCCGACTCGCGAGGATCGGGGTGCGGATGCGGCGTTCCAAGCGATTCCAGCCACAGCCCACGGGATTGCAATGCGAGATTGTGGGCAAGGCGAGTCTGCGGTAGCGAGCGCGACGAGGCGAGGATTGCATGCGGCGATCGATGAGGAGGAAAAAGGGGAGTGTATGCCGAATGCGGTGATGGAGCCAGGGATGACGGGGGCAACGGGGAATCCGGCGGCACAGGAGAGCGGCGGAAGCGTGCAACCGGCGCAGGGAAAGCCAGCGGAGAAGCTGGAGGCTCGAGGCGGCGCCGACTATCGCGCCGCGAAATACCTTACCTTTCGGCTCGGCCGCGAGGAGTTCGCCATCCAGGTACTCAAGGTTCGGGAGATCATGGGCATTCAGGAGATCACCGCGGTGCCCCAAACTCCTGCGCACGTCAAGGGCGTCATCAACCTGCGGGGCAAGGTGATCCCGGTGGTCGATCTGCGCCTCAAGTTCTGCCTGCCCGAGATGGAATACACACAGCGGACCTGCATCATTGTCGTGCAGGCGCATTCGGGAGGCGTTTCGCTGCTCACCGGCATCATCGTCGACGAGGTCTCGGAGGTGCTGAATCTCAATGCCGGCGATATCGAGGATACGCCCGATTTTGGAGACGACGGCAGCTTTGCGGCAGGCTATCTCCTCGGTATGGCCAAGGTTAAAGGCAAGGTCAAGATCCTGCTGGACATCGACCGCGTATTGAGCTGCCAGGAGCGCGAGGCCTGGATGCGCTGTTGCAGGACTGAATCGAGATTTGAACCGAGATTTGAATCGAGGGAGAGTATGTGATGGCATCCGAAAGGACGATAGGGAAGAAGATCTTCTGGAGCTCTGGCACTTCACTGGCATTGACACTCATCGTCGGCGGGACGGCGTTGTGGCTCATGCGTGACCTGGGGAAGAGCATCGGCACGCTTGTGAACGGAGAGGCCCAGAAGCAGTATTTAGGGACCCAACTTGACACCGGGGTGTCGGATCTGACCGCATCGGAACACGAGGTGCTGCTTCGAACGCTGACCAAAGAACCATCGGAGGCTGCCCGCGCCAGTCAGGACTTCATCAAGGCAATCGGCGAGATGAAGAGCAATCTCGATGCCATCAACCCTCTGCTCGACAATGACAGTGAACGACAGATCTGCGCAGGATTAGCGTCGGCTCGCGAGAAAGTCGTCAATCTGCATCAGCAGTACATTCGATTAATTGCCTCCGGCAAATCCGACATGGCGGCGGCTCTTTTGAAGGAAAATGTTCTTCCGATTCTAGATGAGATGGCCACTCAAGCCGGTTTGCTGCAGCAGCAAGAAGGGAATCTGATGCGCACCGCAGCTGCCGGCGCGGTTAAACAAGTATTGATCGGGCACTGGGTAACGATCTTATTGCTCATCCTCTCCTTGGTGAACGGAGGTGTAATGATCGTCACGGTCCGAAAGATCAGCGGAATTCTGCGCAAGGCGATCCAAGAACTCTCAGAAGGCGCGGGACAGGTGGCCAGCGCGGCCAGCCAGATCTCCTCCTCGAGCCAGGCGCTGGCGCAGGGTGCGTCCGAACAAGCGGCGTCGCTAGAAGAGACGTCGGCTTCGAGCGAGGAGATCAACTCCATGGCGCGCAGGAACGCCGAGAACTCTCAGTCCGCCAACGCATTGGTCATGCAGTCGCAGGAGAAGATTGTGGAGACGAACCGTTCGCTGGAATCGATGGTGGCGGCGATGACGGACATCAAGAGGTCCAGCGACAAGGTGGCCAAGATCATCAAGGTAATCGATGAGATCGCGTTCCAGACAAATATTCTGGCGTTGAACGCGGCGGTCGAGGCAGCGCGGTCCGGTGAGGCGGGCATGGGGTTCGCGGTGGTTGCCGACGAAGTTCGCAATCTTGCGCAGCGCTGTGCTCAGGCGGCGAAGGACACCTCGGCCCTGATCGAAGAGTCGATTGCCAAGTCCAATGATGGACAAGCCAAGGTGGACCAGGTAGCGGTGGCCATCCGCGCGATTACGGAGGAATCGGCCAAGGTGAAGACGTTGGTGGACGAGGTGAGCCTGAGCAGCCAGGAGCAGACCCGCGGCATCGAGCATATCGCCAAGGCGCTAACCCAGATGGAGCAGGTGACGCAGCAGTCGGCCGCCAATTCCGAGGAGAGCGCGGCGGCGGCCGAGGAGCTGACGGCACAAGCATCCGCGCTAATGGAGGTTGTCCACCAGCTGAGCGTGATGGTCGGGGGCATGGAAGAAGCTTCGCGGAACCAGCCGGCGCAGCCGGCATGGCAGCCCGTAACAGGGCCGCACAAGCTGTCGGCGCACGCGTCCAAAGTGCACATGTCCCACCGCGCGGAGGTCAAGGCAGATCCCATTCCGATGGAGGCGGATTTCAAGGCGATGGCCTGATCCGTTCCGCGAGGTTTCATCACGATCGCGTGTTTCATGCAGCGGAGATGCAGTCGATCGATGAGGCCCGTGCATGAACGCGCAGCAGACAAGACTCGATGGGGAGACACCGCCATGTCGAAGGGGGAACAGGCTACGGCAGGACAGAGGGGCTCACCTGAGGCTCTGCACTCTCGTGTGGAAGAGGCTGCCAGTCAGCTTGTGCTGGGGAAGCTGAGCGGGAAGCAACGGACTACGGTCCTGCGGGCAATCCGGACAGAAGCCAAGGCGGCAGGCATCGCGGAGGTCGCGAGCATCGCCTCCGCAATGCTCGATGAGATGGCCAGAACGAAGGGAACGGGCGCAATCGAGACGCTGTTATCGAACGGCCTGGAACAAATGCAGAAAGCTCTGAGCGACGCTTCTAGCCCATCCGGCTGCGAAAGCGTCTCCGACGCCGCCGGCGCATCTTTCACATCCGTGCAGGCTGAGGCGCCGGCATCTGTTCCGCTGGGGGAAGACCGCGAACTGCTTGGCGATTTCATTCTGGAATCGCGCGATCATCTGGCCCAGGTGGAGGCCCAGATGATCACGCTCGAAAAGGCCCCTGAAGACACGGAGGCGATCAACACGGTCTTTCGCGCTTTTCACACCATCAAGGGTCTGGCCGGGTTCATGGACCTCGCGGAGATGCGCGAGATTGCTCATGAAACGGAGAGCCTGCTGGATTTGGTCCGCAATCACAAGCAAACCATTACGCCGGCGGTCGTGGATATCGTTCTGGCAGCGACCGACTATCTCCAGGCCTGGCTCGTGCGCATCGAGAGAACGCTTGCGGGAGGAGAAGCGGGGCTCGCGCCGGAGAAGCAGGAACTGCTGGAGAGGATAGGCGACGCGGCGCGCGGAGGGGCCAACCAGGCCTCGCAGGTTGCCGAGACACGTTTGCCGGACCGTGGCACGCCGGATGAACCCGTCGATCGGCGAAGAGAATTTTCGGAGAGTTGGACCGGGCCGGAGCGGCGCAGCGGCATGGAACGCCGCACCGACAGCGCCGACACGCGTTCCGTGAAAGTGGACACGGAAAAGCTGGATCACCTGGTCGATATGGCGGGAGAGCTGGTGATTGCGCAGACCATGGTCGTTCACAATCCGGAGCTTGCTGCGCTTCGCAGTCCGGCTCTGCAGCACAGGCTGGCACAGCTTGAGCGAATTACGGGTGACCTGCAGAGGATGGCAATGGCGATGCGCATGGTGCCGATTGGAGGGCTCTTCCAGAGGATGAACCGGCTGGAAAGGGACCTGGCGCGCAAGACCGGCAAACAAGCGGAGATGGTAGCCACAGGCGCGGAGACGGAGCTCGACCGCAATGTAGTGGAGGAATTGGCCGATCCACTCATGCACATGATCCGCAATGCGATCGATCACGGACTGGAGACGCCCGAGGAGCGGAGCGCCGCCGGCAAAGATCCGACGGGGAAGATTCGCCTGAGCGCTTTTCATCAGGCCGGTCACATTGTGATTGAGATAGGGGATGACGGTCAGGGGCTGAACCGCGACAAGATTCTGGAAAGGGCGCGACGGGCAGGCATGGTGGAAGAAGGGGCCCGCCCGCCGGATGAGGAGGTTTTCAATCTCATTTTTCATCCCGGTTTCTCCACCGCCGAGAAGATCACCGAGGTCTCCGGGCGGGGCGTGGGCATGGATGTGGTCAAGAGACAAATCCAGAAGCTGCGCGGGCGCATCGGCATTGAATCGGTGGTTGGGAAAGGCACCGTCTTCTCTCTGCGCCTGCCCCTCACGCTGGCCATGATCGACGGACTAATCGTGGGCGTGGGCCGCGAGCGGTATGTGGTGCCCATTTTCTCGGTGCGAGAGATGTTGCGGCCCACTGCGGAGATGGTGTTTACGGTGGAAGGCCGGCAAGAGATGGCGCTGGTGCGGAACAATCTGTTTCCCGTGGTGCGGCTTTCCCGGCGCTTTGGCGTGGAGCCGCGATCGGAGGCAGTCACGAACAATCTGTTGATTGTCGCCGAAGCCGGCGGCAAATGTTTTGGCCTGATGGTGGACGAACTAATCGGGAAGCAGGAGGTCGTGATCAAGGGTCTGGGCGAGACGCTGAAGGAGGTTCCCGGTGTGGCCGGGGGCGCGATCCTTGGCGATGGGCGCGTTGGCTTGATTCTGGACCTGGAAGGAATCTTCCATGGGGGCATGCGGAGGGAGATTCAGTGAGGGGATCCGGTTCTGCCGACGGCGCTGACCGGGAATTGGCGGAGATTCTGCGGCCGCATGCGCTGACCGCCCAGGAGTTCGCGACGGTGGCCGGACTGGCGCGCCAGGAGTTTGGCCTGGAACTGAGCGAGGGGAAGGAATCGCTGGTGGCCGCGCGTCTGGGGAAGCTAATGCGGCAGCGGGGATTTGCCCGATTCCGGGATTACTACCGACATGTCGAGCGGGACGAGACGGGGGAGGCGCTGGTGGAGCTGATCGACGCGCTCACTACCAATCACACCAGCTTTTTCCGCGAACAGGCGCATTTCGATTTTCTCATCCAGCAAGTCTTTGCGGGATGGAATCGGCGGAGCCCGCTGCGCATCTGGAGTGCGGCCACTGCTACCGGCGAAGAGGCGTACACGATTGCGCTCGCCGCGCGAGAGTATTTCGGAGTGGCGACGGCGAGTGTTCCGCAGATTCTGGCCTCTGATATTTCGACGCGCGCGCTTGCGGCGGCGCGAAAGGGGATGTATCGCTCGGATCGCTTCCAGGGCGGCGCGCCGGCGGCATGGCTCAAGAAGCACCTGCTGCGTGGAGAAGGGCATTGGCAAGGATGGTACCGCATGTGCCCAGGAATCCTGGCCATGGTTGAGTTCCGGCGGATCAACCTGATCGAACCGCTGCCCGTGCTTGGACCTTTTGCGGTCATCTTTTGCCGCAACGTGATGATCTATTTCAGCCAGCAAACTCAGGAGATGGTCGTGCGCCAGTTGTCCGCCTGCCTGGAACCCGGCGGCTATTTGTTCGTGGGCCACTCAGAGAATCTCGCCGGGACGCAGCACGAGTTGCAGCAAATCCAGCCGGCGATCTATCGCAAGCGAGGCAATCCGAGATGAGGGAGCTTGTCGTAGGAGTGGGCGAAGGCACAGTGAGCAGCGACCCAGATGCCGTGCTGGTGACCTATGCGCTGGGCTCGTGTATCGCGGTCATGGTGCACGATCCGGTGGCGCGGGTGGCTGGAATGATTCACTATATGCTGCCCGAATCGCCGCGGCTCAAGGATGGGCCCGGGCCCCAGCCATGGAAGTTTGCCGACACCGGGATTCCGCATCTTCTGCGCGTCGCCTTGGCCAGCGGCGCTGATCTGCGCGGCTTGCTGATCGTGGCCGCGGGCGGAGCGCAGGTGTTGAACGACAATTCGATCTTCAACATCGGGAAACGGAATTGCCTAGCCTTACGCAAACATCTGTGGAAGTTCGGTCTGGTTCCGCATGCCGAAGAAACGGGAGGGACTCTGGTGCGGACGGTACGCATAGAGGTGAACAGCGGCCGCGTGTGGCTGCAGTCTCCCGGCAACGAGCAGCGCGAGATCAAGCCTCGCGTAGGGAATAGAACGCTTACCACGGAGGTGTGCCCATGGCGTTGAGCTTCTTGATCGTCGACGATTCGTCGGCGATGCGCGTATTCATTCGGAAGGTCATTGGTCTCACCGGACTCGAAGTAGGAGAATGTTGCGAAGCAGGAAACGGCGAAACAGAGAATGCCGGCGCTGGGAGCACGGGGATATGTGTCGAAGCCTTTTCTGCCGGAGGACCTCCGCGACGAAGTAGAGAAGATTCTGGGGGTAACCCGTGGCTGAACGCGATTTTGACCGATTACTGGAAGAGGGTGTGTCCTTGGTGCTGGAGAAGATGCTCTTCACCGCGCATCTGGGCCCGGCAGATGCAGAAGCGGGCAGAGCGTTCCTGGAGTCGAACCTAGGCTTTTGCGGACCGCTTTCGGGCACTCTTGCGGTGCGCGTCTCTGAGGCCGCGGCGCGTACTCTGGCGGCGGGCTTTCTGGGCGAAGAAGAGGATGCACTCACTGCCGCACAGCCCGGCCAGGTGGTCTGCGAAACGGCGAACATGCTGTGATCTTCCGACCGCTCAACGGAGCTTTGGGATCGAAAATGGAACGCTCACAGTTTCTTTACGTCTGGTTGTACCGGCATGAACAGCAAGATCAAAGTGCTCATTGTGGATGACTCCGCGATCGTTCGCAAAGTGCTGACGGACTCGCTGTCGGCAGAGAGCGATATCGAGGTTGTGGGTACGGCTCCGGATCCTTACGTGGCGCGCGACAAGATTCTTTCGCTGCACCCGGATGTGCTGACGCTCGATATTGAGATGCCGCGGATGGACGGCGTAACCTTCCTCAAGACGCTGATGCAGCATCACCCGATGCCAGTGATTGTTATCAGCTCTCTGGGAGCCTCGTCCAGCCGTGCGGCCATCGATGCGCTGGAAGCAGGTGCGATCGATGTGCTTGCCAAACCGGGCGGTCCGGAGCCGTTAAGAGAACTGCGCCTGAGCCTTGCCTCCAAGATTCGCACGGCTAGGATGGCCCGGCTGCGAGGATCTGCGCGGGAAGAGCATGCCGCATCCGCGCCGCCCGCGCGATCGAGTTCGGCAAAGCCGTTTCCGGCCTCGGCCATCATTGCCATCGGCGCGTCGACGGGGGGAACGGAAGCCATCCAGAAGATCCTCAGCAAGTTTCCGGAGAATTGTCCGGGGGTGGTGATTGCGCAGCACATTCCGGCGGTGTTTTCACGTACCTTTGCGGATCGCCTGAATGAGGCCTGCGCGATTCGGGTTCGCGAAGCTGAGGACGGAGACAGAGTTGAGCCAGGCTTGGCGCTGGTGGCGCCCGGCAACTTCCACATGCTGCTGCGGCGATCGCTCTCCGGATACCAGGTGGAGATCAAAGACGGACCTCTGGTTTGTTTTCAGCGGCCCGCGGTCGACGTGCTGTTTCATTCCGTTGCGGATGCTTCCGGGTCGCACGCCACCGCAGCCTTGCTTACCGGCATGGGCTCGGATGGAGCACAAGGCATGCTGGCACTGAAGAAGGCGGGCGCCCACACGATCGCACAGGACGAAGCCAGTTGTGTTGTATTTGGAATGCCGCGAGAGGCCATCCGGAAGGGCGCGGTCGATCGCGTTCTGCCGCTTGCCTCGATTTCCCACGCGCTGCTGGCCGAATGCCGCCGCTGAACTTGCGGGCGGGATCATCGAGCCGACAGGTTGCGAGCTCGTATTCTTCCGCAAGAAGCGAGCCAACTCGGGATACAGGGCTTCGGGCAGAATGGGCTTCGCGACAAATCCATAGAACCGCAATCGTATCCGAGAGCGGAGATCGCTGCTCAGGCTCTAAGCCGTGAATGCACCCGGAAGAAGTAACGCAATGTCCGATAACAGATATTCTGTAAACTGGGGCCGCGGCGTTTCCGAAATAGGATCATTGAGTGGTTTCGCGCTCTCTTCCTGCCTTTGTGCTGTCGCCCGTTGCCGTCGAAGACCTCGATTCCCTGCAACCGGTACTGGAGCGCCGGGGCTTTGATAACGAACCCATCCAGGCTGCATCTGCCGGCAGCCGGGTTTCACAGCTGCTCCAAGGCTGCGATCTGCGGTGGCACTGGGGGGGGCCGATCAGCGTCTACGACTGCGCGGACTACCTATTGACTACGTATTTCTGACTGACGAGATCGACTGCCTCCGGCAGCGCTTAGCGGCCCGGAAGCCTACGCTGAGAATTTTCCTTGGCGCGCAAGCTCATGGCGGCTGCATTGGGCGCGCGCGTCTATCGGGAGCCTGCGGCACGGGGCCGGGAGCGCGCGGAGCGGAGATTGGATGGTTCCCGCTCCAGTCGACGATCGCTCCGCCTGTGCCGGACCGGAGGCGCACCTTTATTAGAATCAGACGGTTGCCCTAGAACACCTCGCGCTTAGCCTGCAGTTCCATCCAGAAGTGACTGAGCTTGGAGACTGGAAGGCTGGCAAATAGCTCATGCCTGCGAGCTGCGCCAGAAAGGTATTTCCGTGCCGGAGCTCAGGGCCGCTGCGCGGAACCATGGCCCTGTCCTGGAAGCCGTTGCCGGCGTCTTCTGGCAACGGAGGCTCGACTACATTTTGTAGCGTCCTAGGTCTTCGTCGTTGAGGCCCTCAAGCCAATTTCGCAACTGCTCGGCGGTTGGTCCCTCGGGCGGGCTCGACGAATTGATCTTAGCGGTCTCCATCACCTGCTCTGCGACATAGATTGGGCAATCGGCCCGTAACGCCAGAGCGATGGCGTCGGAGGGGCGCGCATCCATGGTCAGGGTCTCATCGCCTTGGCGCAGCCAGAGCATGGCAAAGAAAGTCTCTTCTTTAATTTCTGTAATAACAACGCGTTCCAGGCTTGCATTCAAGCTGCGGATGAGATTCTTCGTCAGATCGTGAGTCATGGGACGCGGAGGAATCAGCTTTTCAATCTCCAAGGCGATTGCATTGGCCTCCGGAATTCCGACCCAAATCGGAATCACGGCATCGGAGGCGACATCCTTGAGCACCACGATGGGATTATTCGTGGATGGGTCGAGCATCAGGCCACGTATTCTCACTTCAATGTCCATGGCATTCCCTTTTTCGCACACTTGGATCTTAGACGGCATGACCAGTCAGACTGTTGGGATGTGTTGCAGTGATCCTCACCTGCAAATAACTGCCCGGGGCCGGCGCAATGGGCTTCGGCCAGGTGAAGTTGACGGGCTTGTTCTGGCTGCTACGGCCGGAAATCTGGCCGCGCGCTGGATTCTGACCCTCAACCATCACCTCAAGAACCTGCCCTAAATGCTTGGCGTAATTACTTCTCTGGATCTCGCGCTGGCGATCAAGCAGCACTTGAAGCCGGGTGGACTTTTCCACATCGGGGACGGAATCGATCATGACCAGTGCCGGCGTGTTGGGCCGAGCCGAATATTTGAAGGCGAAGACGCAGTCATACTCGACCTGGGCGAGCAGGTCCATGGTCTGGATGAAGTCGTCAGCGGTCTCGCCGGGAAAGCCTACGATGATGTCGGTGGAGATGGAGATGGGGCGGCGCGCTGCCTTGATCCAGGCAATCCGCTCCAGGTACCAGTCGGGGGTGTACTCGCGGGCCATCCTCTTGAGGACGCGCGCCGAGCCGGACTGCACGGGCAGGTGGACGTGGTCGCAGAGGGTGGGTACGGCGTCGATGGCCTCGACGATGTCACGGGTGAAGTCGCGCGGGTGGCTGGTAGTGAAGCGCACGCGGCGAATGCCGGGGACCTGGCCCACAGCGGCCAGCAGCTCCGCGAAGCTGCATTTCCCTTCCGGATCGCGGTAGCTGTTCACGTTCTGGCCGAGGAGCTGAATCTCGGTGTAGCCCAGGCCAGCGATCCGGTGGGCCTCTTCAAGCACCGAGGAGGAGGTGCGGCTGCGCTCTTTGCCGCGAGTGTAGGGGACGACGCAGTAGGAGCAGAACTTGTCACAGCCCTCGATGATGGTGATGTAGCTGCGGTAGGGGTTCAGGCGGGCGGTGAACTCGGTTTCAAAGGTCTCCTCAGTTTGGCGGTCGTCGAGGCCGGTGATGCGGTTTTCGCCTGCCTCTAGCCGGGCCAGCATCTCCGGCAGCTTGCGGTAGGAGGCTGAACCGGAGATCAGCGAGACGTGGGGTGCGCGGGCGAAGATCTTTTCGCCCTCCTGCTGGGCCACGCAGCCGAGCACGCCGAAGCGCTTGCCTGCTTTGTAGAGCGCCTTATAGTCGTTGAGGCGATGGAAGACCTTCTGCTCGGCCTTGTCGCGGATGGAGCAGGTGTTGTAGAGGATCAGGCCGGCCTCTTCTTCCGACTCGACCTGACGGTAGCCCCGTTGCCGCAGCGTGCCGATGACTTTCTCGGAGTCATGGGCGTTCATCTGACAGCCGAAGGTCTCCAAATAGAATGTCTTTTCCGGCTCCATGGACCTCCCAAGTATACCGTGATGTGAGTTCAAGCCGAGAGGATGCGCGCAGCCTCACTTGCGCGGCGCGGCGCCGTAGACGTGCAGGTAGGCGATCACGGCGGCTATCTGCTGAGGGGTCATTTGAAAGGCAAACGACGGCATCTTTCCCTTCCCGGTCAAGAGCAAATGCTGGACCCCGGCATCGGTGGCCGGCTCGCCGTCAGGCAGCGTTTTGCGGGCGAACAGACCACGCAGATCGGGCGGCGCGGGCGTAATGCGCCAGTTGTTGTAGACGTGGCACTGAGCGCAACCGACCTGAAATAGGTGCTTTCCCTGCGTCTGAAGCGGGGTGAGCGCCGAGGAGGGTTTGGCCGACCGGCAGCCGGCCAGAACGAGAGCCGCCGCAGCCATCAATCCAGCGCCTGCAATGATGGAACGGCTCGCCTGAGCGAACGTCATTCTCTGAAAAATGGCTGTAATGGGGAACATCTCCAGAAACTGCGCCTGAAAAAACTCTCTTCAATTCAGGTGAATTCCCTTCTCCGGAATCCATATGTTCAGTCTGAGCGGGCGTGGGGCAAAGGTCAAGCGGAGCCGATCAGGGGAAACCGGCCGGTGTGGATTTGCCCATGGGCATGGAAGCAGGTTGGATCGTCTGCATGGGACGGGCAGGTGAGTTCAGCTGTGCCAGGATTTCCAAGATGGCTTCCTGGACGCAGCAGTATTGAGCACATGAAGCTACGGCCGAACGAGAGCAGGGTGCATGGAATCTTTCGCCGCTGTGTAGAAAGACGAGCGACTGAAATCGGGTTTACACGCTAGGCTACACAATAGGCGCACAGGGCAATGGATCTGGATTGCCTGTATGTCCCGAGGCAATCATTTTCAGCGCGCGCCGTGAGAGAGGGAGACAGCGATGACTGAAAGTAACGACGGTCCGAAGCAGTTGGCTCACACGGCACCGAATCATTGCTTTGGCTGCGGGCAAGAGAATCCAAAGGGCCTGCGCCTGGAATTCCTGTTGGCGGCGGATGGTTCGGTTGCTAGCCTTCCGACTGTGTCCTCGACATTCGAGGGACATCCTGGCTACCTGCACGGCGGCATCATCGCTACGCTGCTCGACGAGGCCATGAGCAAGGCCGTGCGTGCCAAGGGATTGACGGCCATGACGCGCCATATCGAGATCGATTACCTGCGCCCAGTTCCCTCGGCGGCGCCGCTGCGCGTGGAAGGACGGGTACTGCGCGGGGAGGGCCGCAAACACTGGACCGAATCCAAAATTCTGAATGCGCACGGAATGGTTCTGGCGCAGGCGGCGGGAGTGTTCATCGAGATTCGCCCCAGGACGAAGGCTTGAGAGCGGCCCGAAGACCGCCCCTGCCAGAGATTAATGGACCATATTGATCGTGTCCTGGGTCACGGTGTCGAAGGTGGTCACCGACTTGGCGTTGGCCTCGAAGGCGCGTTGCGCGATGATCAGGTTAGAGAACTCCGAAGAGATGTTGACGTTGGAGGCCTCGAGCGCGCCATCTTGAAGTGTTGCCAGGCCGGAGGTGCCGGAGGTGCTGATGGCCGCTGTTCCGCTGGCCTGGGTGGTCCTGTAATCGCCGTCGCCCAGCAGTTGCAGTCCCTGCAGATTGGCTACATTGGCCAGCGCCAGTTGCCCGACGTTCTGTTGTTGGCCGTTGGAGTAGCTGGCAGTGATGGTTCCATCGGAGTTGATCGTAAAGCTCTGATACTGGCCGCTGGCGTAACCGTCCTGCGTGGTCGCGGAAACCGCGGAGGTTGTATCCACCTGACTGATGTCCGGAGTGGCGCCGGAGCCGAGCAGGTTCCAGTTGATGCTGAGGTTGGAGGCGCCATCCGCCAAGCCGCCGAAACCCAGGGGGATTGAAGATGCATCGCCAGCCGCGGCGCCCACGGTCACAGGGCCTGTTGGCCCGGTTGGTCCGTTGGGATTGATCGAAGCTAGGTTGCCACTCGCGTCAAAGGTCATGGTCCCGGTGATTGCAGCCGGAGCGGTACCCGCATAATCCGAGGCCGGCAACGATACGCTGTATCCCCAGGTGTTCGGCGTGGCGGGCGTCGATTCCTGGTTGAAGGTGATGTTCACCAGATGCGGTTCGCCCAGCGAGTCGAACACCTTGATTTGGGCCGGGAACTGCGTTCCCGCCGCGGATGTGGCATCGAGGTTCGCAGTCATGCCTAAGGTCGTGGTGGCTTGCGGCTTCTGCACCTGGCCGACGGGGATGTTGATGGCAGCGAGCGGGGCATTGGTGTTGACGACTCCGTTCGCTGCCGGATACCCCATCACGCTGAGGCCGTTGGAAGTGACAAGGTTTCCATTGGAATCCATGGAGAAGTTGCCCGCACGGGTCAATTCGTAGCTTCCCGTCCCATTGCCAGCCACAAAGAATCCATTGCCCTGCAAAGCCACGTCCGTAGCGACGCCAGTCGAATTGGGTGTTCCGTCGGTAAAGTTGATTTCAGTATTCGCGACCTGTGTTCCGGCCCCAACTTCGATCGGGTCGCCTGCTCCCGTGGCTCCGACCTGCTGGTAAAACAAGTCGGAGAAGTTTGTGGATTCCGACTTGAAGGCCGTGGTGTTCATGTTGGAGAGATTGTTTGCAATCGTGTTCAGGGCGGTCGAATCAGCTTTCAGCCCGGTGAGCGGAATTGAAAAACTTGCCATGGTGCATCTCCTCTTCTGGTTCAATGCGGTTGCACGGGTTGTAGGAGCCGCCTGTTGAGCAAGGCGCTAATGGGAGGCTCGGAGGCCGCCCAGGACGGACATGCGTGGTTGCCCGTCGAGGGCATGCGCCACGTGCTCGGCCGCGGGATTGGCTTTGGGAATGCCTAGGTTGCCAAGGACGCGCCGATACGCCGCGCTTGGGGTGATCGCCGCACCGCCGGCGACGGCTGATTGCCCAGCAGCCGAGGCGTCTGCTGCCTTTGCCGTTGCGCTTTCATTGTAGGCAAGTGGGTAGACTCCCGCGGCACCTGGAATTTGCGTAGAGCGCACGTCCTTCGTGGCGCCATTGCTCCCGCTGGACGACGTTGACGGCGCACTCAAATCTGTTGTCAAGGTCTGGTTGATGTCGATCAGTTGTTCCAGACTGTTTACGTTGACCAACTGGTTGATGTACTCGTTGGGATCGGTAGTCGCCGTCGGGTCCTGGTTCTGCATCTCGGTCACCAGCAAAGTGAGAAAGTCGTTGGCCGAGATAGTCGCCGAGCTGCCGCTGGATCCAGTCGCATCGTTGGTGCCCGGAGTTAAGCTGTCCATGGGAGTTGCCATTTGCCCGGTTAATGTTTGCCCTGCCGTCAACTGCCGATTGAAGAAGCCTGCTGCCGCCGCCATCTTTTCCTCCTGCTTTACCTTTGTGCTGCGTTCCTGCGTCTTCACACCCTAGGCGCGAGCGCTTGCCAGGTGGCACGCGCTCGCACCCGCTCTTATGCGATAACCGAAATATGCGCACCCGCCTGCCAGACCAACTGGGCTGCTTCCTCCGACTGACCGCTCACAGCCGAAGCGCCCTGAAAAGACGCAGCGGAAACCGCCGCCGAACCCGGCTGCGGCGGGTAGCTTCCGGAGGGAGTTCCCTGCCCTGAATGCTGGCCGCCGCCGGGGTTCATCCCCTGGCCTGTGTGCGCGCTCATTCCGTGCCCCCCAGGCGTCGCCATCGACAGCGTGGCAACCGCAGCGTGGTGATCGGTGAGATAAGCATTCAGTCCCGCCATGTGCGCGCTCAACCTCTGAGCCGCCTCGACCGATCCGGGCATCAGAGTGGCGTGGACGCCGCCGGCGCTCAGGTCGGCGCGCACCCCGATCCAACCCAGCGAGGGGTCCTGGAAGCCCGCCTCCGCCCGGTGGGTTCCGGCATGGACCCAGCTTGGCGTCTCAGGTCCCACCGGATGATCGAGCGCGGCGAAGGCCGCATGAGCGCTCAAATCTGCCGGGGCCGCGCTGGAGACAGCTGCGAGTCTGCCGGACACGGTCGCAGTTTGATGGGCGCCGGCTGAGTTTGCCGCCCAGGCCGGCGCGCTCGCAAGCGCCCCGCCGGCCTGCGGCTGAAGAGAAATGCCGCCATGCGGGTTTGTATCCGGAACCGTGGATCCGTGCGCGATGCGCATTGTGGCGGCCAAACTGGGATGCTGGTCACTTGGCTGGACCGCCTTCTGCGCCGCAGCCGGGATGGAAGCGATGCCTCCCACTGCGTGGACTGACTCCTTGCCGGCTTCCGAAGCCGCCTGGTCCACGGCGGCCTGTCCGTCAAGCTGAGCCTGAACCTCAGACGGCTCACCGGAGAGCGGCTGGACCTGGTTTTGACCTGGGGCAAGATCCTGACTCTGCGGGGGGCCCGATTGCACCGTTCTTTCTTGAATCGACAATCCTGCGGACCCGCTGTCCGGACCGGCAGAAGCTGTCCCGCGCGGATCTTCGCGCACACCGCCGCGCACTTCCGCCAGGTGGCTGGCAAGCGCATCCTCTGCGGCCCGCGCGTCATTGCCCACGGGGGACTGTATCGTAGCGTGACCGGCTGCCCCACGCTTGGCCGCCTTCAGGATCCCTGCGCTTGTCTCTGCGCTTTGCTGCGCCCGTTCGGTACGGCCGGAAGGATCTCCGGCGAATCCACCCGAGGGCGTTTCGGGAAGCTCTGCGGGCATAGGACGCGACTGCGCCTCCGGCGCGCCGGAGGCGGCCGCAGGGCGCGCAGCAGCAACGGCCGGAACGAGTCCCGGAGCCGCGACCGCGAGCTGGCCGCGAATGGATTCCTGGGCTCGTGCCAAAGTCATCTTCGCGCCTGCGACGCGAGGTTTTCCATGCATACGGTTGTTGGCTGCATGTGTGCCGTCCGGAGCATGGGCAGATTGCGTATGGGTGGAGCTTTTTCGCGCTCCATCGTCTACGGCATCGGCGCGACCGGCAGCCACCAACTTTGCCGCGGAGGTTCCAGAGAATGAGGGGTCCGAGGCAAGCGATGGGGCGCCACCCGGCCCATCGCTCGTTTGGCCCGACGCGAAGGCCGAAGTCAGGGCTTTGCTCATTGCCGTGGACGAACCGGATTGAGCAGGGATGGGCGCCTTCCCATCCGCTCTGCCGTTCACCGCTGGAACCTTCTCAGGCGGAGCATCGACCGTGCCCGCCGGGGCCATACGCTTGCCGCCTCTATTCTCAGCTCCGTGGAACGAGTCCAACAGCGATTGCCAGCGCGCGCGAAAGTTCTCCGTGGTGGCCTGCAACGGCGACAAAGAGGTGAAAGCTTCGTCGCCGGACTGCAGATGCCCCGGCACCAATCCCGCAACCAGGCTGTGTCCTGGCATCCTTGCCATCCCAGAACCTGTACTTGCGAGTCCTGTAGCCCCGGCTCCCAGGGTCGCGGATCCTGCAGGGTCAATCCCTACGGCGATAGTCATGGTTTGGGGGATTTGCAGGTTCTGTGCCAAAGGAAAATCAACGAGGTTAGAACGTTGTCAGGAAAGGAACCCCTGGTCCCAATTCAGGAAGCATCCAATTCGCCGGATGGAATCTCGCTCAAGTTTTTTTGCGGGCCAGTTTGTCTGTTGGCGGGGTTGAGCCGGGCGAGGATGTATCGGGGAGTGTGGCCGCAGCATCGGCCCGAGACATTTGGCTCAGATACCAGTCGTCCAAGGTGCGCTGCCCGCGCCGATCCGTCTGGATGGCGTCCCTTGCCTCGGTTTCACGGATCAAGGTCTCCGCCTGCCGACGTTCGACCCTCTTGGCGAGATAGGCCGCGCGCTGCGCCGCCACTTCCTCTTCGATCGCCACGATCTGTGCAGAAAGAGCCGCGATATGACGGTTTCCGGCGCGGGTTTCTTCCAAGCCCGCCAGCCGGTCCGCGGGCTCGGCGCTTCCCGCGCTTGAAATCACCAAATGCCGCCCGCGGCGCGCTCTCTCAGTGGCCGCGGTCCGAGCCTGCTCCAGGCGTTTAAGGCCGCTGAGCGCCGATTCGAGAGCCGCCCGGCATTGCTCTTCCTCGATCTCCAGGACGCGGAGCAGACGGCGCAGGGCGCGCGCGACGGCCACGGCTCAGAGCTCCGCAGCCAAGCGGGCAAGAGAGCGCACGCCGTCGGCAAAGCAAACCTGCTCGTGCGCGTCTTGGGTCAGGAAGGCGCGCACTGGCTCGCGGGCGCGCAATGCGCGGTCGAGATCGGCGTCCGAGCCCGGCTTATAGGCGCCGATGCGAACCAGGTCTTCGGAGCGGGCATAGACCGCCATGAGCTTGCGTACCAGCGCCGCCTGCTCGCGATGGTCGGGGGCGGCCACGGCGGGCATCAACCGGCTGATCGAATCCAGAACCTCGATGGGGGGATACCAGCCCTCGGCGGCCAGGGCGCGGGCGAGCACTACGTGACCGTCCAGCAAAGAACGCACAGCGTCCACCAGCGGGTCCTGCTGATCGTCACCCTCCATCAACACCGTGTAGAAGGCCGTGATTGACCCGGAGCGAAACTGCCCGGCGCGCTCCACAAGACGGGCCAAGCGGGCAAAGACCGAGGGGGTGTAGCCCTTGGCCGTTGGAGGCTCGCCCGCCGCAAGGCCGATCTCCCGGGCCGCCATGGCAAAGCGGGTGAGCGAGTCGAGGACCAGCAGGACGTTCTTTCCCTCGGCGGCGAAGAACTCCGCCACGGCCGTGGCCGCCAGCGCGGCGCGCACGCGCAACAGCGGCGACTGGTCCGAGGTGGAAACCACCACGACGGACCTCGCCAAACCATTCGGGCCGAGCGCGTCATCGAGGAACTCTCCCACCTCACGCCCGCGCTCGCCCACCAGACCCACCACGGTCACATCGGCGGCGGTATTGCGCGTCATCATGCCGATCAGGGTGCTCTTGCCGACTCCCGAGCCGCCGAAGATGCCGACGCGCTGGCCCCGTCCCACGGTCAGGAGCGCGTCGATGGCGCGAATGCCGGTTCCGAGCGGAGCACGAATGGGAGCACGGTCAAGCGGCGAGCGCACCGCGCCCTCAAGCGGCAGGGCGACGGGGGCGGCGAGGGGGCGGCCAGCGTCGATGGGCTTTCCCAGGGCGTCGAGCACCCTACCCATTAGCGCGGGACCGACTTCGATTTCGGGCGTGACCCCCAAGGCGGCCACCGTATCGCCGAAGCGAATGCCGTCGGTCGTCTCCAACGGCATGGACAGTACATTCGAACCGCGGAACCCGATGACCTCAGCCAGATGGGCGCGGCCCGATCGGCCTTCGATCTCGCAGCACTCGCCTACCGAGGCCAGCGGCCCGGCCGACTCGATGGTCTGGCCCACCGACTCCACCACTTGGCCGCGCCAGCGCCAGGGCTGACAGCGTTCAAGGCGGGCGAAGTAGCGGCCCAACAGCGGCGTCATGGGTGTGCCTCGGCTGCGGCGTATGCCTCCGGCCGCGTTGAGAGCCGGAGCCCGTTCGCGGCAGCGCCGACACGGTCGAAGAAGCCACGTTCGATCTCGGACAACTGGGCGCGAATCCCCAGATCCACCGCTCCCAGTGCTGTCTCGATCCTGCAGTCTCCGGTCTGCATGCCCTCCCCGGCAAGGACCGTGGGCTTTAAAGCCAGATTCGGCAATAGCGCAACAGCCTCCGTCCATAATTCGAGATCGACGGCCGGAACGTGCAGCGTCACTTCGGTGGTCCCGGCGAGCTGCCCAAGCGCCACTCGCACCGCTCCAGTCAAAAGCAGGGGATCCATTTGCGCCTCGCGGCGCAGAATGCGGGCGGCAATCGCCAGGGCCAGCCGCACCACCTCCTGTTCCACCGCGCGCAGGTAGCGGTCGCGCTCCTGGGCAAAGCTCTCGATCCACTCCGCGGCTCGCCGGCTCCGTTCCTCCTGGGCGGCTTGCATAGCTGCCGCCTGCGCTTCGCGCTCGGCCAGACGGGCCTCCTCGCGCCCGCTCTGCCGCCCGGCCTCGAAGGACCGGCGCGTTTCTGCGGCCAGACGCTGCTCGAATTCGGCATTGGCCGCAGCTCCGGCTGAGGTCTTTGCGCGCTCGCGCACAGGCTCCGCGAGCCGGGCGGCATCCATTGCGTCTTCCCATCCGCTCCAACTGGGCGGCGAAGGCGCATCGGCGCAGGCCGGATACTCAAAAACTTGAATCTCTCCGGTGGCTTCAGGTTCCGCTAGTGTTCCCGCTTGCTGCAATCCATCTCTCCCCCGGCGCGGCGGTCAGCATCTCAATCCCGGCCTCTAGTCTGGGGAAGGCACTTCGGCTCCGCGCCGGCCGTTCGCCGCCGGTCAAGCCACGCTGCTCAAGCTCCGCCGGCCAAGCCGGTCAAGGCCCGCCGCCCGATCCCCGTCGGCCTCCGCCAGCCAGCTCCCGTCGCTCCATCCTCGGTCGGCCAGGTCCCGGCCGCCTCCGCCTCATGCCAGCATCTCGTCGCCGGTTTCCAGTTTGAGGATCACCTTCCCCTCGGCCTCGAGCCGCCGGGCCAGGTTGAGAATCTCCTGCTGCGCCTGTGTCACCTCACGCGAGCGCACCGGTCCGAGCACTTCCATGTCTTCCTTCAACATCTCCGTGGCCCGCGAGCTCATCGATTTGAAGATCTGCGCGCGCAGCTCGTCGTTGGCCCCACGCAAGGCCAGCGCCAGTTGCCGCTTGTCCACTCCGGAAACGATCTCGCGGATGCTGGCCGGAGCCACGGTGATCAGGTCCTCGAAGGTGAACATCAGATTGCGGATGCTCAGAGCCAGCTCCGGCTGGGTCTCCTCGATGGCGTCCAGAATCTTCTTCGCTTCCTCGGCGTTGAGGCGGTTTAACAGATCGGCCACAGCGCGGAAGCCGGAGTAGCTTTTGCGGGCGGTATCGCCCACGGTCTCCAGGCGGCGATGGAGAATATGCGCGACCTTCTGCGCC
>JAJZNH010000027.1 GCA_021811745.1 Acidobacteriota bacterium | reverse complement strand
CGACCGCACCTATCTGACTCACGAGCTGCGTGTGGGCTTTGAGCGCACCGGTTCCTTTCACATGCTAGTGGTCTCCGGTCTGCACCTCGCCATCCTCGCCGGATGCGTCTTCTGGATCACGCGGCGCCTGCGCCTGCCGCGTGCGCCGGCTACCTTCCTCACCATCTTCGCGTCCTTTGCCTACGCGCTTTTTACCGGCTTCGCTACGCCGGTGCGGCGCTCGCTGTTGATGATCACCCTATATCTGCTGGGCCGGCTGGTCTATCGCGAGCGCAGCCCCATGAACACCATCGGCTTTGCCGCACTGTGCCTCCTGGCCCTGAGTCCGCGCAGCCTGCTCGACGCCAGCCTGCAGATGACGCTGTTGGCGGTCGTCGCCATCGCCGGCATCGCCGCTCCGCTGCTTCAGGCCACCGTGCATCCTTACCTAGCCGCCATGCGTGACCTGCGCATCATCGCCATGGACGTAAAGCTCGCGCCAAAGTTGGCGCAGTTCCGCGTGGAGATGCGGATGATTGCCCAGCGGCTGCAAACCGCGGCAAACCGCTTTGTTGCTTGGCGTCTTTTTCCCTGGCTCGTACGTTTTGTACTCCGGTTGATCGAGTTGGTCGTGGTCTCCTGTGTGGTGGAACTGGCCATGACCTTGCCCATGGCCGTCTATTTCCATCGCATCACGATCTTCGCTTTGCCGGTGAATCTCCTGATCTTGCCGCTGCTTTCCGTGCTCATGCCGGCCGCGCTGCTCATGCTGCTGGCGCTGATTGTGTGGCCCTCTGCGGCCGCGATTCCAGCCATGATTGTCGCCCTTGTATTTCACTTGGGAGTCGGCTTGGTGCACCTTTTCGGCTCCATGGCGCTTGGAGATTTCCGCATTCCCAGTCCGCTTCTTTGGCAGTCAGTGGCCTTCTGCGCTCTGCTGGCAGCAGCCATGGTGCTGGCTCACGGGAGATTGGCCGGCAGGGTCCGCTGGCCTGGCCGCCTTGCCTGGGTCGTGCTGCTCCTGGCTGCGCTGGCCGCGGTCGCGCCGCGCCCCGTCGAGCATCCACGCGGCGACTTGCTCGTTGCGGCTATTGACGTGGGCCAGGGCGACTCGCTGCTGCTCATCACGCCCGGCGGCAAAACCTTGCTCGTCGATGGTGGCGGCTTCGGCGGCGGTCCGCGTTATGCTCCACAGAACTTCGATATTGGTGAGGGGGTGGTTTCGCCGGCGCTTTGGTCTCGCGGCATTCGTCATCTCGATGCGGTGGCGCTTTCCCACGCCCACTCCGACCACATGGGTGGCCTGCCCGCTATCTTGCGTAACTTCCATCCCGATGAATTATGGGTAGGCAAAAATCCACGCATTCCGGCTTACAATGCGCTTCTGGCGGAAGCCGCCGATCTCCATATCCGGCTCCGCAACCTCCGTGCTGGCGATGCCTTCCGGTTTGGCCGCACTCAGGTTCATGTTCTCGCGCCCTTCCGCAGCTACCAGCCAGGTCTCGAGCCGGCGAACGATGATTCGATGGTGCTGCACGTAGCCTACGGCGCAACCTCCGTGCTCCTCGAGGGTGACGCCGAAGCGCCCATCGAGCAGGACATGCTTGCAGAGCGAGGCCTCCGGAGCACGCTCCTCAAAGTAGCCCATCACGGCAGCATCACGTCCTCGCGGCCTGCGTTCCTGGCCCGGGTAGACCCACGCTGGGCCGTCATCTCTTGCGGACTTCGCAACCGCTACGGCCATCCGCGGGAGGAGGTGCTGGACGAGCTCGAAGCGAATCAGGTGCGGACCTACCTGACCGAAGTCAACGGTATCTCGTGCTTCGTACTAAACGGAAAGACCGCCCAGGCAGATCCGGAGTGCGGCTTACGCCGGGCGCCATGACGCTCGTCAGTGCGTGGCCGCTCAAACGTGATAGCTGTTGAAGAGGAACTGGCCTCCAAGAATCAGCAGCCAGAGCCAGAGAGCGAACCGCAGTGGCCGGCGCGGTACACGCGCGCTGAGAAGAATTCCGCAAGTAGCCCCGACAATGCCTCCAGTGATGAGCTGCAAGAAAAGGCCGGGATCAGTGACGAGCGAGAACCAGTGCGCACTGCTGCCGATGAGCGAAACCGTAAACCCGAAGAGAATGTCGGTGCCTACCACTTGCGCGGGCTCTAAAGGAGTGAGGCTGAGCAGTGCGGCGCTGCCCAGCGCCCCAGCGCCGGCCGATGAAAAGCCCACCTCAGCGCCCACCGGAAACATCAGCCAGGCCAGCAGCGGGCTGCGGTCGCGTGTTTTGCGGTCGGATTGCATGGGCCGGAAAGAATAGAAGATCTGCCAGCTCGCCGTGCCCACCAGAATGACACCCAGAATGGCATTGAACGTGTTTTCCGATCCCGCGCCCACCAGGTGCTTCAAGAACAGCGCTCCGGCCAGCACGCCCGGCACTCCGCCCAGCAGCATGTAGCCCAGCGTGCGCCAGGCGACATTGCGGCGCGCGATCTGCGCGGGCACCAGAATCGCTTTGACGGCGGCGGCAAACATCAGTCCTATGCCAACCGCGATGGGCGCGGGAACATTAAGAAACAGCACCAGGACGGGCACCGTAAGGGTGCCCGCACCTACACCGGTAAGCGCGATAAGCAGCGCAATCACAAATCCGATGATGTATGGCATGGCCGGCCTTTTGTTGTCAGTTCTCCGCTCTCAGTTCCCGGTCTGTCATGATCTGTCGTTCTAGAGCCCATCGGGCAACCAAGAACGCTGAACGGGCTATTCCGGCGCGGCTTGAATGTGGATGCCGCACTCAACCTTGCGCCCCGACCAGCGGCCTGAGCGAGGATCATTGGGATCGAGCGGGAGCGAGGTGCATGGCTCACAGCCAATGGAGGTGAAACCGCGCTCATAGAGCGGCAGCAGGGGAATTGAGAGTTGCTCGCAGGCGTACCACACGTCGCGCGTGGTCCACGCGGCCAGCGGCGCCAGCTTGAGCACCTGCTTCCCACCGGGCAGCGCGAACATGGCCGATTCCTCCAGCGCCGTGCGGCTTTTGGCCTGTTCGCGGCGCAGCCCGGTGATCCACACGCGGTATTGCGCCACGGCTTTGAAGAGCGGTTCCACCTTGCGCAGCCCGCAGCAGCGGTCAGGCGCGGATTGATACAGCAGGCCATGCTCGGCTTCCTGCTCGGCAACGGTCTTCTGCGGCAGCAGGTTGATCAGGTTCAGCCCCCACTCACGCGCCATGCGGTCGCGGTAAGCGTAGGTTTCGGCAAAGTGGTAGCCGGTGTCGAGAAAGAGGATGGGAATCGCGGGGTCGAGTGCGATCGCCAGCTTGGTCAGGAGCATGTCTTCTGCTTGAAAGCTGCAGGTCAGGCACACATCACCCTTCCCGGTGATTTCCCGCTCCAGCGCCGCGCGCACTACATCCAATTTGGTTTCGACCTCGGCGTTAATCGCAACTGTGCTCATCACAAACCTGCCTTTTCTGAAGAGATGAAAATGCCTGTACGGTGCAACAACTGGTGAACCGCGGAGACGGCCTGCATGGAGTCCGCCGCATCCACGGTGATTTCCGCGTCTACCGAGCGCGCGGTGAGTGTCGTGCTCTCGCTGGCGCGAACCACGAGAGAGAGGAGACCGGACCGCGTTTCAATGCAGATCG
>JAJZNH010000090.1 GCA_021811745.1 Acidobacteriota bacterium | reverse complement strand
GCGCAAACAGAAGGGCTGGGTGTTACCGCTGCAGAATACGACGCAGCAGCCCGACCTGACCTACCTGACCAACCGGGCGACGCGGCAGGCGCTCTTTGAGGATTCCTGGAACCGAGCCGAGCGCGGCGATGCCAACGACACGCGCGCCACGATCGCGCGGCTGGCGCAACTGCGCGCGCAGAAGGCCGCGCTGCTGGGCTTCCCGAACTTTGCGGCGTGGGATCTTACCGACCAGATGGCCAAGACGCCGCAGGCCGCCGAGCACTTCCTCGATGCGCTGGTGCCGGCGGCAACCGCCAAGGCTGCGAGTGAGGCAAAGGAAATTCAGGCGCTGATTGACAAGCAGCACGGCGGATTCAAGCTCGAACCATGGGACTGGGAGTTCTATTCCGAGCAGGTGCGCAAGGCGAAGTACGATCTGGACGAGAGTGAGATCAAGCCCTACTTCGAGCTGAACAACGTACTCCAGAACGGCGTCTTCTACGCGGCTCACGAGCTCTACGGGATTACCTTCAAGGAGCGCAAGGAAATTCCGGTCTATCAGCCGGATGTGCGTGTCTTTGAGGTCTTCGACGCGGACGGCAAGCCGCTGGCGCTGTTCTATTGCGATTACTTCAAGCGCGACAACAAGAACGGCGGGGCCTGGATGGACAGTCTGGTGACCCAGTCAAAGCTGCTTGGACAGTTGCCGGTGGTCTACAACGTGGCCAACTTCCAGAAGCCCGCGCCGGGCCAGCCCGCGCTCCTGAGCTATGACGACGTGACCACGATGTTCCACGAGTTCGGCCACGCGCTGCACGGAATGTTTGCCGATACCAAGTACCCGAGCCTGTCGGGCACGCAGACGCCGCGTGACTTCGTCGAATTCCCCTCGCAGTTTAATGAGCATTGGGCGCTTTACCCCGCGGTCTTTAACCACTACGCGCGTAACTACAAGACCGGCGCGCCGATGCCCGCCGAGCTGGTCGCCAAGATCCGCAAAGCGCAGACCTTCAACCAGGGGTATGAGCTCACTGAACTGCTTTCGGCCGCGGAGTTGGACCTGCAATGGCACACGCTGCCTGTCAGCGCGCCGCTCCAGAATCCGGATACCTTTGAGACGGAAGCGCTCAGGAAGACGCATCTGCTCATCTCGTATGTGCCGCCGCGGTACCGCTCTACCTACTTCCTGCATATCTGGGCCAACGGGTATGCTGCCGGTTACTACGCCTATCTGTGGACCGAGATGCTGGACGACGATGCCTTCCAGTGGTTCGAGGATCACGGCGGCCTGACGCGTGCCAACGGCGACCGCTTCCGGCGGATGGTGCTTTCGCGCGGCAACACGGAGGACCTGGCGAAGATGTATTCGGACTGGCTGGGAGCGCAACCAAGCATCGAGCCGATGTTGAAGTTCCGCGGACTGAAGGAAACCAGCGGCGCGAAGTGATGCGGAAGGCCGCACTCTGCATGGGGTAGAGGAGCGGGACTGCGCGAAGGATCGTAACTCCGGCTCTATAATCCTTAGCTATGACCAAGCCGGAAGCCGCGCACAGGATTGATGAGTTGCGGGAAGAACTCCGCCGTCACGAGCATCTTTACTACGTTCTTGATGCGCCGGAGATCAGTGACGCCGAGTACGACGCGCTGATGAACGAGTTGAAGAAGCTTGAAGCTGCGCATCCGGAGTTGATCACGCCGGACTCGCCCACGCAGCGCGTCGGCGGCAAGCCGGCCGCGGGCTTCAAGAAGGTGCGCCACTCGCGGCCCATGCTCAGTCTGGACAATGCCTATTCGCCCGAGGAGCTGGCCGACTGGGACCGCCGGGTGAGGGAACTGGCGGGTCGCCTGCCAGTGGAGTACATGGCGGAACTCAAGCTCGACGGCCTGAGCGTGGCGCTGCACTATGCGGCGGCGCAGGACGGCGGGGCGCGGCTCGCTGCCGGTATCACCCGCGGCGACGGCGAAACCGGCGAGGACGTCACCTCCAACGTTCGCACCATTCGCAGCGTGCCGCTTTCCATTTCCGCGGATCGTCTCAAGAAGGCCGGTCTGCCACAAGCCTTTGAGGTGCGCGGCGAGGTGGTGATGCCGCAGGCGGCCTTCCAGCGCCTGAACGAGGAGCGCGAACAGCAGGGCCTGGCGCCGGCCGTTAACCCGCGCAACGCTGCTGCCGGCACGCTGCGCACACTGGAGCCCAGCATCGTCGCCAATCGCCGGCTGGATTGCTACGCGTATTTTCTTCTTGTGGAGGGCGAGTACTGGCCGCGTGGCCAGCGCGCTACGCTCGATGCTCTGTCGGCCCTCGGCTTCCGCGTGAATCCGCATCGGCAGATGAGCGCCACAATCGCGGAGATGCTGCGCTTCATTGAAAAATCTGAAGCAAGCCGCGCCGAGCTTGGCTACGAGATTGACGGCGTGGTGTTCAAGGTGGATGCTCAGGCGACTCAGCAGCGCCTTGGCTATACGGGCCGCGCGCCGCGCTGGGCCATCGCGTATAAATTTACTGCCAGATCCGGTGTCACGCAGGTTCTTAACATCGCCGTGCAGGTGGGCCGCACCGGCAAACTCACGCCGGTGGCCGAGCTGGCGCCGGTCTTTATCGGCGGTACTACGGTGAGCCGCGCCACGCTGCATAACGCGGACTTCATTGACCGCCTTGGCCTTCTTGTTGGCGATTGGGTGAAGGTCGAGCGCGGCGGCGATGTGATTCCCAAAGTGGTTGAAGTGATCGAAGACAAAGACCATCCACGCGGGCATCGCAAGTTCTCTTTTCCATCTGAGTGCCCGGAGTGCGGCAGCCGGGTGGTGCGAGCCGAGGGCGAAGTGGACTATCGCTGCGTGAATGCCGACTGCCCGGCCAAGCTGCGCGAAAGCCTCCTTCACTTCGGCCGCCGCGAGGTGATGAACATCGAAGGGCTGGGCGACGCGGTTGTGGAGGAGCTATGCACCAAACGGTTAGTAAAGAGCGTTGCAGACCTTTACCGCATTAACGAGAATGACCTGCTCTCTCTTGAGAAACAGGTCACTCGCAAGAATAAGGCCACTGGCGTCGATGAGACGAAGACGGAGAGGCTGCTGGGTCCGAAGGCTTCGAAGACGCTTCTCAAGGAAATTGAAGGCTCAAAACATGCAGGGTTAGCGCGTGTGTTGATGGGCCTGGGCATCCGCTTTGTGGGCGAGCGCACGGCTGAGCTGCTGGCGCAGGAGTTCGGCTCGATGGATGCGCTGATGTCCGCAACGGCCGAGGAGTTGGAGCGCGTTGAGGAAGTTGGCCCGCGCATCTCGCAGGCGATTCTTGAATTCTTTGCGCAGCCCGCGAACCGGGCGCTTGTTGAGAGCCTCAGGCATGCCGGGGTCGACATGACCGCCGAGAAGAAGCAGCGCTCGGTGCAATTGGCGGGGTTGACTTTTGTGCTCACCGGAACGCTGCCTCACCTTACACGCGATGAGGCCAAGGCGAAGATCGAGGCCGCGGGCGGCAAGACCGCCGGTTCCGTCAGCAAGAAAACCAGCTTTGTCGTCGCAGGCGAAGAGGCCGGCTCCAAGCTCGACAAAGCGCGCGAACTCAAGGTTCCGGTGATCGATGAGGACGGCTTGCTGGCAATGATTGAAGCGGGAACAGCGAGGGAATAGAAGCCATTC
>JAJZNH010000572.1 GCA_021811745.1 Acidobacteriota bacterium | reverse complement strand
CAGAAACTCCGCGCCCGCCGACATTGCGGTGTGCACCACCAGCGGAGTCACCAGCGCCGCTGCCGCCACAAAGAGCAGCGCGGCCAGGTAGCCCATCATCGGCTTACCACCGATCTCCGGCGCCTGCGCCGCGGCAGCGCCGCACAGCGCGAGGCCCAGCGCAATCAGCGCATCGCGCTTGCGCTCCACACCGACGTCATATTCGCGCCGCCCGCGCGCCATTGCTTCAGTCGGCGGCACCATGCTCGCCTCGCGCGCCGGCGCCAGGGCGGAGATGCACGAAACACTGATGCCCACAATCAAAGCCAGCGCCGCGGAACCTGCGGTGATGCTCATCGGTCCGGGCCGGCTGGAAACGTAAAGAGCATTCACGGTGGTCGAGAGCATCCGCACCGCCCCGGCAGCCAGCACCCGGCCCAGCGGCAAAGCCAGCAGTGAACCCAGCGTGCCGAATGCGGCGGCCTCCGCCAGAAATGCCATCAGCACCGCGCTCCGGCTCGCGCCCAGCGCCCGCATCGTGCCGATATCCGGACGCCTGCGCACCACTGACACGGAAAGGGCACTGTAAATGAGAAACGCGCCAACCACCAGCGCGATGTAGCTCAAAATGAGCAGGTTCCAGCGAAACGCCGCCAGCATCCGGCGATTGGCGGCAGTCTCCGCTCCCCGCGCATTCAGCAGCACGCCGGCCGGCAACGCCGCCCTCAGCCGGCTCTGCCAGGTTGCAAAATCACCCTGCGCAGGCGTCCTGATCAGAATTCGATCCAAGCGCCCCTGTTTACCGGTCGCCGCTTGCGCCGCCCCGATGTCCATCAGGATGGCATCGCCGCTCACCTGCTCAGCGCCGGGAAGAATCCCGCGCACAATGTAGGTCTTCGTATGATCGTCGATCAGGAGCGGGATGCGAGCGCCGACGGATTTAGCTAATCCGCTCGTGATCCAAATGGCATCGGGATCATTGATGTGCCGAATGCCCTCGCTCACCTGCGTTGGTCCAATCGCGGATAAGTTCGCACCATTGGCCGCGCCAACCATGTCGATTCCAATGAGAGGAACGGCCTGCCCAGTTTCGGCAACCATCGCGTGATCTTCAATGCGCGGGCTGATCTGCAAGGCATAGGACAGCCGCGCCAGGCGCGCTACTACGGCCTCCGGCACTCCTCCCGCAGCCGTCACTTCAAAGTCGCTCTTCCCTGCCAGCGTCTCGATCGAGGAGTGAAAGGAGCCCGCCGCGGCATTGCCTGCCAGATCGATCGCCACCACCGCAGCATCGCCCAGCGCCACCGCAAACAAAATGAGCAGAGCACGACCGGGCTGCCGGAAAAGCGGCCGCAGAATCAACCGGTAAAACAAGACAAGACCGCTCACAATTATGGTCCCTCCAGGATGCGGCCGTCGCGCATCCGCACGACGTCATCGGCAATTGCCGCGGCCTCCGCGCTATGGGTCGCCATCAAAATCGTGACGCCGCGCTCGGAACAGATGCTCCTGAGCAGTGCAAGAATCGAGTTGCCGGTCGCCGTATCGAGATTGCCGGTTGGTTCATCCGCCAGGATCAATCGCGGGCCATGCACCAGGGCGCGCGCAATGGCCACGCGCTGCATCTGCCCGCCGGAGAGCTGGTGCGGCATGCGATGCGCCATCTCTGCCAAGCCCACCAGCGCAAGCCGCTCCATCGCCGCGGGCCGCGGATTCGCATCTCCGGCCAGCAGCAGCGGAACCTCCACATTTTCGATCACACTCAGGGTGTTGATCAGTTGAAAGGATTGAAAGACGAATCCTACCTTTTCGCGGCGCAACCTGGTCAGGCCGGCCTCGCTCAGTTTGTCGGTGGCATCATTCTCCAGAAGCACGCAGCCGGCAGTCGGAAAGTCGAGGGCGCCAGCCAGATGCAGAAGTGTGGACTTGCCGCATCCGCTGCGACCCACCAGTGCGAGGAACCGGCCGGCTGCAACCTCCAGTGAAACTCCATCCAGCGCACGCACCCGCTCACCGTCATTCCCGTAATCCTTGACTACGCCTCTGAATGCGAGCAGCGGAGAAGATGCGGCGGTATGATTCCGCGAATCAAAGCTCATTCCTTCGATTTTCGCCCAGAAGCTCGCAGCGCATCCACCCGGCCTGGATCTGCCGACCTCAGCCGCAGGCGCCGGCCTGATTTGCGTACCCGCTCTTTACTTGGAGAGAATGCTCTTGAGAGCTTCTGGGAAATGGCGGGCTCGCGCCAGTGTCATGCTCCGGCGGCGCAGGTGCGTGCTTCCCGGCCGGGCCACATGGATTCCCCCAGTTCCAGTTCATTGTCTGCCCGATCAGACGTTTGCAGGTATGCGTGCTATGCGAACCACAGTTGCGATTGTAGGAGGCGGCCTTGCCGGCCTTTATTCCGCGCGGTTGCTTCATGCGGCCGGCATCGACTTCCAGCTTTTTGAGGCGCGCAACCGGCTCGGCGGCCGCATCTTGTCAGCGGATGAAACCGGCCGCCCATCCGAAGACGGTTTTGACCTCGGCCCGTCCTGGTTCTGGCCTGACATGCAGCCCGCCATGAAGGCCCTGGTGAAAGAGCTGAACCTCGCTGTGTTCGCCCAGAACAGCGAAGGCGATGTCATCTTCGAGCGCATGTCGCGCGAAACACCCCAGCGCTATCGCGGCATGCAGCAGGAACCACAAACGATGCGTCTCGGCGGCGGGACGGGCGCGCTCGTGAAAGCCCTTGCCAATGACCTTCCACAGGACAGACTGCACCTCGGATCGCGGGTGACGCACATCATGCTCGGGGCTGGCGACGTTACTCTGACGATCAGCGGGGCCGTTGGCGGCGAACATTCCCTGGCAGCCGGGCAGGTGATTGCAGCGTTGCCGCCGAGGCTCATTGAAGCGACCATCGCGTTCACACCAGCCATCGAGCCGTCCACGGCGCGGCATTGGCGCGAAACCGCTACATGGATGGCTCCGCACGCGAAGTTCTTCGCAATCTATGACCGGCCGTTTTGGCGCGAAGCCGGCCTGGCTGGCACGGCGCAAAGCATGGTAGGACCGCTCGCTGAAATTCATGATGCGACGACCGCCTCCGGCGCGGCCGCACTGTTCGGTTTCCTCGGCGTTGACGCGGATCAGCGCGTATCCTCGGGCGAGGCGGCTCTTGCTCAGGCATGCCTGAATCAACTCGCCCGTTTGTTCGGCGCGGAAGCGCGCAGTCCCCGCGCGACGATTTTCAAGGACTGGGCCGTGGACCCTTTGACCGCGACCGTTGACGACCGCAACGCGGGCGGACATCCTCAACCCAGCGGAAGGCCCTGGGTGACCGGCGCCTGGCAGAATTGCCTGAGCCTCAGCGGCAGCGAAACCAGCGCTACCGAGCCTGGCTATATGGCCGGCGCCATCGGCGCAGCTCAACGCGCTGTTGCAGAGACCTTAGCAAGGCTCAGGACTGATACAAAATAACGTAAACGGCAGGCAGGGACAGACCCGCAATGCGCCATATCGATCACATTGTCGTCGCCGTTCGCGAACTGGATGAGGCCGGCGAGTTCTATTGGAAGCTCGGGTTCCAGGTGGGCGCTCGCAATCGCCATCCCTGGGGAACAGAGAATCGGCTGATCCAGTTCAATTCATCCTTCATCGAGTTAATCACCGTCGGAGAGAATGCCGGCG
>JAJZNH010000033.1 GCA_021811745.1 Acidobacteriota bacterium | reverse complement strand
GCGTCCCTATTCGCCAGTATCTGGCCGACGTGCTGCCCGGTCTGGCCAATCGCTCCATCCAGGCGCTGGCGGGCCTCACCCCTGCTGCCTACGCCGCCAACATGGCAAAGTAGCCTATCCCGCCTTGCCGAGCCCGTCAACCATGGCTTTGCCCGAACGCGTACCCTCAACCAGCCGCTTCGCCACCTCGCGACTGACACGCCGACGCCGTCGCACGAGTCCCACTGCCGAATCGCTCATGCCTTCAGAGCAACACAAATCGAAAACAAAAAACAGGTGTCTTGCTCTGACGCATACTTTGTAGCGGCCCTCAAAGAACGCTCACACTCGGTGCAGCCAAGCACAACACCCCGCAGGGGAGATTTGGTACCGGTCTGTAGAGGTAGAAGCGGGGGCGCGTTGAAGGAAATTTCCTCCAAACATTCTGGCAACCTCTTGCGCGTTCAGCAAAGCGGAAGGGGAAAGAAGGCGGTCAGGATACCGGTGAATGATCGTGACGCCGCGGTTTGCGTACGGCGTCACGACTGGCAAGAGAAATACTACGCGGATGATAGTATTTCCTGATCCGCTCTCAAGGAGCTACGCGAATGGTTTGCTCTGCGCGGATATTATCCGAGGAAGAGCCGACGCGAATTTCCACCTCATCCGGCTCCAGTACCCATTGGTGCCCGCCTGTATCCCAATAGCGCAGCGAGTCGGCAGCGAGCGGCAGGGTGACCGTCTCCGTCTCGCCCGCGGCGAGGTGAATGCGGTCAAAGCCCTTCAACTCTTCAAGCGGCCGCGCCACTTTCGAGTTCAGATGCTTGACGTAAAGCTGCACCACCTCGTCGCCGCCGCGCTGTCCGGTATTCGTAATGTCGATATGCACCTGGAGCGTGCCGCCGCTGTGCAGCGTGGCGGAGCTGAGTTGAAGATGTGAGTATTTGAAGGTGGTGTAGCTGAGGCCGTAGCCGAAAGCGTAGAGTGGCTTCTGGCGCAGATACATGTAGGTGCGTCCGTCGCGGATGTTGTAATCCAGCATAGGCGGAAGCTGATCCATGGAGGCTACCCAGGTTTCCGTTAACCGCCCGGCCGGATCGTAATCGCCGAACAGCACATCGGCCAAACCATCGCCCTCTTCCTGGCTGCTGTGCGTCATCTCGACGATGGCTGGAACATGCTCCTGAGACCAGGTGGTGGTGTATGGAAAACTCACATTGAGCACGACAATCGTGCGCGGATTGGCGGCAAAGACCGCCTTGGCGATCGCCTCTTGCTCCAGCGTGAGCGAGGTGCGATCCTGGCCTTCATGGCCCTCGCTGGGCAGAGGACAGCGATGCCAGCCCGGACTGCCGCAGGAGGGGTCGTTGCCGATGACCACGATCGCCACATCCGAATGCCGGGCCAGGTCGGCGGCCTGGACCAGATCGTTACCCGCCGCAAACTTTACCTGAACGTTCGCGCCGGCGCGCTTGCGGATGCCTTCAAGCGGGCTGACGGCGTAAGGCGGCGTTCCGCCGTACAAATCTCCCAGCACCTTGTCGGCGTCAGGACCGATCACGGCAATGGACCTCAGCTTGGCGGCGTCCAGCGGCAAAGTGGAATGTTCGTTCTTCAGCAGCACGATGGATTCGTCCGTGACCTTGCGGGCCAGCGCCTTGTGTTCCGGCCAGTACCAGGGATCGCCCCTGGCAGGGTCGACATCGGTGATGCCGATGCCCGAATAGGGCACACGGTTGGCAGGATCGAACATGCCCAGGTGAATCATCACGCGAAACAGGCCGCGCAGATCCTGGTCGATATCCGCCTCGCTTACCAGTCCCTGTTCAACCGCCTGGGCTGTGGCCCGGGTGGTGCTGCTGTAGTTGTCGATAAACTCGTTGACGCCGGCGTGGATGGCGCCCGCCGCAGCCTCGGGAAGCGTCTTGTAGTAGTGGTGCTGGGTCACCAGCATGGTCAGCGCGCCGCCGTCCGTGCAGATGATTCCGTTGAAGCCCCATTGCTTCATGACCACACTCTTCAGCACCGGTTGCACCGCCATGGGAATGCCGTTCCAAGAGTTGTAGGCGGTCATGAATCCTGCCGCATGCCCTTGCTCGATCCCCATGCGGAAGGGCACCGAGTAGTACTCGCGGAAGAGCCGCTCATCGAAATTCGAGGAGTCGCTGGTACGGCCATTTTCGTTGCTGTTGGCCAGGAAGTGCTTCATCAGCGAGGCTGAGAGCCAATAATGGGGATTGTCGCCCTGCAGGCCCTTCACATAGGCCACGGCCATGGTTCCGGTCTGAAAAGGATCTTCGCCGTAGGACTCTTCGCCGCGTCCCCAGCGGGGATCGCGGGCCAGATCGGCGTTGGGCGCGCGCACAATCAGGCCGCCGCGATGATAGCGTCCTGCCACATAGCGGGCCTCGAAGCCCTCGACGGCGCCGGCCTTCTCAAGCAGTGCCGGATCCCAGGTCTGGCCGAGTCCGCGCGCCTGGGGAAACTGGGTGGTGGGAATGACCATTTTGCCCGGTCCCTCCCAGTTGCCCGGGCCGCCCTGCGACAATCCGTGCAGCCCTTCAACATGGCCCGTGCCGACAACGCCGAGGCGCGGAACGTCTGGCTTGGAGATCATCCCGCGGGAGAGCGCCTCGTCGCTGAGCGAGTCGATCTTCTCCTGCAGCGTCATGCGTGAGAGAAGATCCGTAATGCGCTGCTCCGTGGGGAGGTTGGGATTCTGAAATGGGTACTGATACCTCTGCTGCCCTTGCGATGCCCCGGAGAAGACAAGCAGGAAGAAGAACAGGAATAGCACCGCGCCGCGGCATGGCAGCTTTCGCGACAAGAGCCAGTGGAATGCCGTGTGCTTTTCCAAATTTGATCTCCGGGTAGCGCCTCCTCGTTTTGGGCCGGTGAGGGAACAGTGGTCACTCGCAAGCATCATGGGCAGCAAATTCATCGCCTCCTGGAACAAATTCTCGTTTCTCGAATTGAAGACTTGAAATTGACAGGATGATCGTGCGAAACGAAAAAGCATTCCCCTCGTTTCGCACGGCTCAACTTGTGAATCGACTCTCTGGAACATGATTTTAAGTGAAGCCAGGACGGCGCGTTGCGCATTTCTTTGACTGGTTGGAAGGGTTCCGGACCCGATCCAGCTCGTCTTCGGCGAGGACGATGGCGCCGTTCCGGCCGCGGTGCTGGGCGCGCCAAAGGCAGGCCCAGCCTCGACCGCGTGGAACTTGTCGTCATTGGGTTGCCGCAACACCCAGGCTCCTCAGGAACGGATGGGACAGCGGTTAACTATTGCTGCGACTGTCTCAAGTAAGAGAGCGGGATGTGGCGGCGAGGACAAAGACCGCGATGACGAGCATGATGACACCAGCCCACTGGATGCGGAGGGGCGCGGCGCCGCTGTTTTTCCATTCGCCGGTCAACATGCCGAGCAGGCTGGCAGTGTTGACAATGAGGGACATGAAGAGAGGCCAGCCGAGGATGGGTCCCCAGGAGCCGAGCTTGACGGTGGCGAGGCCGTAGAGAAAAGTGCTGCCGAACCAGAAGAAGGCCATGAGGAAGGCAAGGCTCCAGTGGCCGAAGCCGCCGCCCGGGAATTTGCTGGCGGTGCGGTTTTTTCTTAGCAGCCAGAGGCAGTAAAGAAGATTGGGCACGGAACCGGCGACCATGAGGGGCATCCAGATAGCGTTGGGAGCGCTGAC
>JAJZNH010000926.1 GCA_021811745.1 Acidobacteriota bacterium | reverse complement strand
ACGGTTTCGAACGCATCTGAGTACTCGATTGGTTTGACCAGCCACGCAAAGCCAAGCTGTAAGCAGTCCCCTATCTCGACAAGCAGGCGCATGGGATCTTCGCCGCTCACATGCTGAGACGGAATGATCCCGGCGGGTTCTCCTGCGTACGATCGCTCGCTGGCGAAAGAGCGCGGCTCTTTTAACGAAGAGCAGTATGCGTCGGAGGGGACACCTAAGTACGACAGTTAGCCCCACTGGCCGGATTGCGATGTGTTCGGCGCAAGTTGGGTGGAGCATTACGGGAACGCTCTGGGGCCTCGAAGCACCGGCGGCCATCTTGCATGAGTCCAAGGGGCGAAGGTGAATGAGTAGAACACCGGGCGTGCATTCATGCTTGTTCTGGCGGTGGCCGCGGTCTGTGAAGTGTAAGTTTCCCCGACTGCTTTCGTGCACGGCAGCAGTCTGACTTGGCGTTCCGGCGGATGACGCACGCGCAAAGACGGCCGTGGTCTTTCTGCCGGGATATTCACTTATAGGAGTTTTCGCAGAGGGAACCGGCGTGTACGATTTCCTGAAGTTGCTGGGGAGCAGAGTTCCCTCGGAAAGAGGAGAAAAATGAAGATTCGGCTTGGTCGTACAGCGGTTCTTGCACTCTCCACCACTGTGGCGTTGTTGGGAAGCGCCTGCAAGCAATCCCCTAAGCCCGAAGTTGCTCAGCAGGCAACTCCAAAACCCGCGCCATCCGTGCCAAACATCAAGGTGACTCCGCCCGTTCAGGCCAAGGCAAAGACTCCCAAGGCCGGGCCACACGCCACAAAGAAGCCCGCCACCGATGCTATTGGCAAAGGCAAAGCAGCCATTCACTTTAAGGGCCGCTCTCACGACCGCTCTTTCTGGGCCGAGCAGCTGGACGTGGATAACTCCGGCAACCCGGTTTTGGTTGACGAGGGATGGGACAATCATGCCAAGGTCTTTTATGTAAGCAACGATCGCACCTTTACCTGCGGCAATGGACAAATTGCCACGGGTTCCACGCTGATGGCTGTTTATGGAAAGGGCAACCCGCGTAAACGGCCCGAAGGTTCGGGCTGGTGGGTTTCGGAGCTCAACGCGGGAGACTGTGGCGTGCCCAGGGCTGGCCTCTACGGTTGCCGTTTTGATGCGGCCGGCAAAAACCATGACTGCGGAGAAGCCAATATTCAATCCGACACAAATGACGTCTTAATCGTGCCAATGCCTCAGTCGGGAGCCTCACAGGGCGGCAGCAGCGCGTCCGGACAGGCGTCACCTGGAAACAGCAGTTCCAGTGCTCCCTCGGGTACTGGTTCAAATGCTTCACCCGGTACAGGCTCAAACGCGCAATAGAAGCAGAAGCCGGAACCGCGCCATCCGCGCGGCCGGCTTACACTTCCAGCAGCGATACCGGCCGCAACTCCGCGTGGCCAGAGGGTTGCCCGGGGACAATCTCCAATGTCTTGAGTTCCCACGGCGCGAATGCGACCTGATGTTCAAGCCCTAGAAGGTGGCTTCGCAACCGCGCCGTGGTGGCTTGGCCTGTGCACTCTTGCATGCGAAGGATGAAGCTGTTGCCGCGCTCGGAGCGCTTGAACGCAAGCACGTCAATCCCTTCAGGCTCAATCTCCAGATAGGATTTCTCCCATGGCTCGGTGCCGGTGTGCGCGGAGCACATCACGTACTCGGCTGGGCTTTGCAACTCATCGGCAAGACGGTTGAGCCCCAGCGGCTGCCAGGGGCCGGAGGCGCCAACGATCCAGAACCGGCGCTCTTGACGGCCCTGATCCTGCCACGCATCTGCGGGGTTGTACGCGATGGTGCCCGGGTTATGACGAGCGTAGGGCGCCGAGCGGACAAGGATTGTACGGAATAGGCCGTTCAGGCAGTCATAGCTGTAGGTCGCACTGTTTAGCACGCCGATGTTGTAGGTATGGCCTTCGAGATCACCTTCCAGCGCAATCCAGTCATGATAGGGCTCTTCGTCGCCTCGGATCTCGCGTTGCACAACGGCGCCGGGGACCTTCGCAAAGACGCGCGGCGCGGCGAAAGCCGTGGGAATTTCGAACTTCAAAATCTGCTCGTGCTCGTTCCAGTCCACAATGAAATGGACCTCGATAAAGTCAAGGCCGGCAAACTCGCGCAGTTCGATGATGATGCGCGATTTGCCCCACTCTGCAAACTGACGCGTCAGACGCGTGACCGGGCCTTCTTCAATGACTTTGGTGGCGATGAGTTTGGGCCGCCCGATCTCATCGCGGAAACTGTCGATGCCGTGCGCCCATGTGTCACTCTTGTCCGCGATGACCACCAGCCCCGCCTGGCCGGCGAGAAGCTGGCGGCCATCCTCGGCAGTGACAGAGGAGATCCCGATCTGCGCTGGGTCGATATGGAAACGATTGGAGAATGCAGGCGCTGCCGGAGCGGCGCCACGGCGCAACTCAAAGGTCTTGTAACCACACGGCGGCAGGTCGACCCACGCGGTGAGACGCGGAAAGAAGATTGCCATGCTTGCTGAATATGTCCATTGCACAGGCACGGCGGTACCGTCCTGTGCGACGAGATGCGTAATGGGGTCATGCTCGGAGAACTCTCTCGCCATGGCGTGCTCAACATATGCCTTGCGCGGCCACGGAAAGGGATTGAATAAAAATATCGCTGACTCCTTCACGCCGCGCATGTCGACGCGCATGGCAAGCGATTGCAGGGCCTCAACCTTGTTCGTCTCCGCAACTTCGCAGGCATAGCCCAGGCCGTCACGCGCCTGCTCGTAGTCAGTGTAGAGCGCGGTGCCGGCAAGAAGATCATGAAACTGGTTGAAGCAGACCTTCCACCAGGAATCGGCGAACGCCTTTGCGTCGTAGGCGCGGCCGGCATCGGCGAGCGTCAGAGCGCAGATGGCTTCCGATGCGCCAAGGCTTCGTTCGGCACGGCGATTAAGGTACTTTTCGCTGCCGTCTGCCGAGTAGCAGCCGCGCGCGTGGTGCTGTAATCCGCCCTTCACCACGGGCAAGGAGGCGAATGCAGGCGAACTGCGCACGGCCGCAAAGAAGTTGTGCAGTGTGCTGAAGCGCAGTTCCGGCAGGCTGGCATCCTGGCGCAGCGCGAGTAGTTGACGAATCTGCTCCTTTGTCACTGCCCCGCCGTGATCACCAACACCAAGGAAAAATGCGGCATGATCCAGACCCGATGTGAACAGCGTCTGCGCCGCCTGGGGGATAAGCGCCGCTTTGCCGTCGTATGTGTTCCAGATACGCAAGGTGAGGACGCGCGAACCATCCGGGCCTTCCCACCAAAAGACGAGGGGAAGGTTCATGTCCTGTTCCTGGGGGCGCATGAAAACGTAATACTGATAGCCGGCACTCGCGAGGATGGTCGGTAATCCCGCAGCGTGGCCGAAGGAGTCGGGGTTGAGGCCGATGTTGACGTCCACGCCTAACGCGCTGCGGCAATATGCCTTGCCGTAGAGGCAGTGGCGCGCGAAGCTCTCTGTTGAAGGCAGATTGCAATCCGGCTCCACGGGCCATCCCCGGACGACTTCGCAGCGGACTTCGCGAATGCGCGCTCGAATTTCCTCGAACATCTGCGGCGCTACGCGCTGGACCCAGCGATAATAGGCCGCGGAAGACTGGCTGTAACATAGATCGGGCGTCTCCTTCATGCGGTCTAATGCGCTGCGGAAT
>JAJZNH010000385.1 GCA_021811745.1 Acidobacteriota bacterium | reverse complement strand
AGGATGAGCATGGGCCAGGCGGGGCGCTCGATCGGGCCCCCCGCTGCCGCCGCTTCGCGCGCCGCCTTCTGAATTGCGGCGATACGGTCGAAGATGGCGTCGAAGGTGGCCGCGGCCTGCTGGTGCATGGTGGCCGGATCGTCGCCTTCCAGCGTGAAGGGCTCGTAGCCGTAGCCGCGCATCAGGGCTTCCAACTCGGCATGGGGAATGCGCGACAGCACGGTGGGGTTGGCGATCTTGTAGCCGTTCAGGTGGAGGATGGGCAGGACGGCGCCGTCGGTGGCCGGGTTGAGGAACTTGTTGGAGTGCCAGCTTGTGGCCAGCGGGCCGGTCTCGGCCTCGCCGTCGCCGATCACACAAGCCACGATCAGATCGGGATTGTCGAAGGCCGCACCGTAGGCATGCACCAGCGAGTAGCCGAGCTCGCCGCCCTCGTGAATGGAGCCGGGCGTCTCCGGCGCCACGTGGCTGGGCACGCCGTAGGGCCAGCTAAATTGCCGGAAGAGCCGCTTGATGCCGTCGCGGTTCTGTTCGATGTGGGGATAAATTTCGGTATATGAGCCTTCGAGGTAGGTGTTGGCCACCAGGCCGGGACCGCCATGTCCGGGGCCGATGATGTAGATCATGTTGAGGTGGCGCTCGCGGATCAGGCGGTTCCAGTGGACGTAGAGGAAGTTGAGGCCGGGAGTGGTGCCCCAGTGGCCCAGCAGCCGCGGCTTCACGTCGTCCAGGGTGAGAGGGCGTTCGAGAAGGGGATTGTCTTTCAGGTAGATCTGACCGACGGAAAGATAGTTGGCCGCGCGCCAGTAGGCGTCCATTTTGGCCAGCATTTCAGCGGAAAGGGGAGCTTGGCTCGCGGTCTCGCTCCCCGTTTTCTCAACCATGATGCACCTCGCCAGGGATAGATTGCGTGCTACCCCAAGGCTAGCAGCCGTTTGCTGGAACGGGGGTGACTGAGGTCACAGAGGGGCGCTGAGCGGCGGCGCGGATCAAAACTGTCCGTGCTGTGATGCGGGAGCCGCTACTTCGCAGGCACAGTCACAGGAACCTCCAGCGAACCCGCGCGGCTGGCATTCAGGTCCTGGACCGCGATGCGCAGTGATCCCTCTCCGGCGGGCAGATCGATGGGCAGGCGGGCGCGGAGGCCGGATTCCATCTTCTGCTGGTAGTCCTCGGGTTTGATGGTGATGGCGTAGCTGCGGTCCTGATAGTTGACGCGCTTGCCGTCAGCATCGTAGGCCACCAGCACGAACTCCAGCTCCGCCTGGTGAACGCCATTGGGCAGGCTCTGGAAGGTGACAAAGTGCGGGTCCACGGCAAGGTCCACGAGGTAGAGGTGCCGCGGCGGCTTGAGCGATGAGGCCATGGCGCCCTCGGGAGTATCGGGGAACTGGGCGCCCGCAAAGAATGGATCGGCTGCAGAGAGCACACGCGTCTTGAAGATGACCTGCGTAGCCGGCGGCGCGCCATGGAGGGTAGCCGTTTCGATCAGAGTGGCTTTTCCGGGGTTGTGCGAGTTGGGCTTGTTGGTCGGGTCGGCGTAGTAGCCACGGCGATAGGAGAGATCGTAGCGGGCGCCGTCGACGCGGACCTGAATCCTGCGGAAGTTGCCCTTGAACTTCTGATTGGAGGGGACATAAGCGAGGGTGTAATAACTGGAGCCGTTCTGGACGGCGCCGGCCACGGCCTCCTCCAGATCATTGGTGTTCATGTATACCTTGCCGCCCGTGGTCTGGGCGATCTGCTCCATGGAGCCGTGCTCTTCCATCGTCTGGGTCAGGAAGTTCTGGTAGTCCTTGAGCACGTGGGAGTCGTTGAGGGCGGGGGAGCTGACGACCATCCTGCCCTGGCTGTTGACGCTTACTTCGTTGCGCGAGGGCGAGTAGGCGGCGTCGGAGGTGGACTGCGACATCATGCCGCGCGCATCCACCGGGTAGACGGCCACGCGTGCCGCGGTGAGCAGTTCACTGGTTCTCCGCATCAGGTCGGAGTAGTTGCGCACATTCAGGAAGGGCTCAGGCTGATCGCCGTTGGGATCGACGGTGATGGGAAACGATCCCGAAAACCAGATCAGATTTTTGCGGCCGGGGATGGCGCTGAGATAACGGGCCAACTGCTGCATGGCGTCCATGGTGATGTGGACGCGCTGGTCAAGCTGAAAGGAGGTCAGATCGGCTTCGAACTGCTGGATTGCGCTGACCGCTTCCGGGCTGGGCATGTGCGAGGGGTCCGCCATGCTGGCCAGAGTGTCTTCGAGGGTCTGCTGGGCCGATTCAGTCTTGGAGTCGAGAATGACGGAAGCCTGCGCGTTGGCCCTCTTGCTCTGGAGCGCCCGGGTCAGTGCGCCGACGTCGGTGGTGAAGCCTTCAATCAGCCGCAATTGCGAGGAGAGGGTGAAGATGGCGAGTGAAGTGCCGGGCTTGATCTTGCCCATGTATTCGATCATCTGGTGGCGCACATCGGCCTGGTTGACCATGGGCGTGTTCAAGGCGTCAAGCAGGAGGACATTGACGGTGCCGGTGTCTGGATATACAGGGACGTTGGTGTAGGTGTTCGGCGGCAGCTCACCGGGCTTCACGGGAGCCGCAGGCAGGGCCGTGGGCTTGTGCTCGTCGAATGCGCTGATCTGCTGCTCGTGGCCGTCTTCGATGACATGAAAGCGGCTGCGGTCGAGGTTGTAGACCGGGTTGCCGTGGTCGGTAACGACCACATCCACCAGAACCAGGTTGGCGTTGGCGCGCACCAGGGGCGCGGGCTGGCCTGAAGCGGCAGGGGCAGACTGAGCAGCGGCGGGCTGCCCGGGCTGTGCCGGTGGCGCCTGGCCCATTCCAACGGACAGGGGCGCAGAAGCCATCAAACCGGCAGCGGCGAGGCCGGTAAGCGAGCGGATGGAAAGCATGACAGGATTCCCCTTTTCAAGGAGACGATTGGGGAAGCATTTGAGACCCGTCTCCGCTCACTTCCATAATGCGCCCGGCAGGCGGGTTGCGCTCAAAAATAGCGCTTGAGCTTGAGAATTTGAGACTCGAAGCCATACCAGAGCGCGGTGGCAACCGCGGTTGATACGGCCAGACGGAAGGCTACGACGGGCAGGGTGGCGGCGATGCCGTAGCGGTCCATGCGCAGGTCGAACCAGCCGAAGAAGATGAAGACCGAGATGTGAATCATGTAGAGGCCGTAGCTGATGCGGCCATAAAAGGCCAGCGGACCGCTGCGCAGCGCGGCGCAAAGCGGGTTGCGTGCGCCGCTGGAGGTGATGGTGGCAAGCATGGCTCCGGCGAAGGCGACAGCCAACGCGGAGTCAAGGAAGGCGGTGCCGCCGGCAATGGTTGCGGTGGCCCAAATACCGGCGACCAGGCCGCCAAGGCCCATCCAGAGCCAGACACGGCGGGTGAGTGGCAGCGTGTGCAAGGCCAGCGCCAGCAGACTGCCCCAGGCCAGGCCGTCAAGGTGAATGAGCGTGTGCGTCGGCGTGATCCAGGGCAGATTGGCGCGGCGCAACAGCGGCGAGGCGACCAGCGCGGCGGCCAAAACCAAGGCCAGCATCCAGGGCCGGCGCAGGAAGCGCACCAGCGGCGCCCACACAAAGTAATACTGCTCCTCGATGGCCAGTGCCCAGGTGGGGCCAAGAGCGGGCGGCAGCGTCAGATGAAAGAGGTTCTGAACAAAAAAGATGTAGGCCAGCCACGGC
>JAJZNH010001003.1:783-3701 GCA_021811745.1 Acidobacteriota bacterium | reverse complement strand
CGAATGCGCGCCGGCAACAGGCTTTAAGGAGTCTTAGGATGAAAAACTGGATTCGTTCCCTGGTAGTACTGACTGCTGTAATTTGCGTGACTACAGCCATGAGCTTTGCGGCGTCCCCTGGTGAGCCGGTTTTTAAAGCTCACTGCCAGGCATGCCATGGCGCGACCGGCACGCCGAATGCCGGCATTGCCAAGATGCTTGGTGTAAAGCCGGTCTCTGATCCGTCGATGAAGAAGCTCACCGCAGCCGAGATGATTACCGCCGTGACCAACGGTAAAGGCAAGATGCCGTCCTTCAAGGGCAAGCTAAGCGATGCCCAGATCAAGGACGCGGTCAGCTACTTCCGCACGCTGAAGTAAATTATGCTGCCGAGCCGGAGCGTCGAAGCTTAGCCAGTATTCCCCGGCGGGCTAAGGCGCAGCCGGGATAAGTATAGCTTTACCTGATTATTTCGAGGGCCTTGCTCCCCGCGCAGCGAGGGGCGATGCGCTGAGGATCGCGGCCCCGGCGGTACCGGAGCCCCGCGAACGCTTTGGCTATGCCAGAGCAGGGGGAAATTGTGTCATTCTCGCAAAGATTTCGTGAAAACTGGATACGCCCAGCGTTGTTTTTCGGCAATAACCCCATCAGTCTTGCCGGTGGGGCCATTACGACTGCTTCGGGTATCACGGTTCTGGGGTACTGGGCGGCCCAATTGCTCGGACGGGGCACGGCCAACCCGTATTTGGGCATTATCTTTTCTCTGATTCTGCCGGCCCTTTTCATACTGGGACTGATCCTGATTCCAATCGGTCTTTTTCATCGTCGCACGGTGCTGCAAAAGGCCGGTCAGATTCCGGCGGAATTTCCCAAGATCGATCTCAACGACCGGGTCTTCCGGCACGGTTTGGACATCGTGTTCGTGGCCAGCATTCTCAACCTGCTGGTGGTGGCAATGGCCAGCTACCGCGGGGCCACCTACATGGACTCGCCGCGCTTCTGTGGGCAGTCGTGTCACGTGATGCTTCCGGAGTACACGGCGTATCAGATTTCGCCGCATTCGCATGTAGAGTGCGTGCAATGCCACATTGGTCCGGGGCTTCAGTCCTTTTTTGCCGCAAAGGTAGACGGCACCAAGCAGGTTCTGGAGGTTTCGCTCCATCCCTTTGCCAAGCTAGCCCCAAATATCATTCCAAATTATCCAACGCCGATTCCGTCGCCGGTAACCAGCCTGCGCCCGGCGCGGGTCATCTGCGAGGGATGCCACACGCCAACGCGTTTTGATGGCGACAAGTTGCTGGTGTTGTCCAAATTTGCAGACGACGAACAGAACACGGAAACCCAGACTGTGTTGATTCTTCACCTTGGCGGCGAGGATTCGCTCTCGCATTTGACCGGCATTCACGGGGTTCACCTGGGTCATATCGAGTATGTGGCCACCGATCCGACCCGGACCACCATCCCGTGGGTTGAAAGGCAGGACGCCAATGGTTCGATGACGGTGTTCAGTTCTCTGCCGGCCGGCAGCGGCGTTCCTCAGGGAGAGCGCCGGGTGATGGATTGCATCGACTGCCACAATCGCGCGGCACATACCTTTGTCACGGCGGAAGAGGCGATCGACAATGCCATGGTGGATGGCGCGATCAGCCCCAGTCTGCCATGGGTGCATAAGGAAGGCCTGGTCCTGCTGAAGGCCAACTATCCCAGCCAGGCCGTGGCGCGGGCGCAAATTCCGGAGCACCTGACGGAGTTCTACCGCGCTGGAAATCCCGGGGTGCTCGCAAGCAAAGGCGTGCTTGTGAAGGAAGCGGGCACGGAACTGGCGACCCTTTACTGCCAGAACGTATTTCCTTTTATGAAGGCGACCTGGGGAACGCATCCCAACCACATCGGACACATGACCTATCCCGGTTGTTTCCGCTGCCACGACGGCAACCACATGGCGAAGGATGGTTCGAGCATCACGCAGGATTGCGCGGCGTGCCACAATCTGCTGTCCGTGGATGAGGCAAAGCCCAAGGTTCTCTCGGATCTGGGAATTCAGCAATAGAGCCGGTTGCAGGAGCGGTGCGGCGCATGCCGGGGGGTGGTTGTGCTGGTGCGTCAGCGCCCGAGGCCAACATGGTAGGCTGAGCATTGCAGAAGGAGACTGGCTCTTCGTGCATATGCGGCATCCCTATCATTTCAATCTCATCGCATCGGCCCATGCAGCCATGATCGAGCACGGCTTCCAGCCGGATTTTCCGGAGGGAACCGGCGCTGAACTGGCCGCAATTCAAGCGCGGTCCGACGCGCACCTTGCGCCGGGCGTCGAGGACCTGCGCAGTTTGCTCTGGTCGTCGATCGACAACGACACGTCAAAGGATCTGGACCAGATTGAGTGGGCCGAGGCGCTGCCTGACGGGCGCATCCGCATCCTCATCGGCGTGGCCGATGTGGATGCGCGGGTTCACCAGGGCACGGTGATTGACGGTCATGCCCGCAGCGAGACCACCTCGGTGTACACGGGCGTGAAGGTTTTTCCGATGCTGCCGGCGGAACTTTCCGAGGGCATCACGTCGCTGAACGAAGAGGAAGATCGCGCGGCAGTGGTCATCGAATATACGGTGGACACGGCGGGCGTGGTCTCCGGCGGCAAGGCGTACCGGGCGATTGTGCGCAACCGGGCGCAGCTCGCTTACAACAGTGTCGGAGCCTGGCTTGAGGGTCAAGGACCAGCGCCGGCCAAGGTCGCAGCCAGCGCCAAACTGGCGGCGCAGCTCAAGCTGCAGGATGAAGCCGCGCAGCGCATGCTGGGCTGCCGCTTTCAGCATGGAGCGCTCGATCTCGAAACCATAGAAACCCGGCCGGTGATGCTGGCCGAAGAGGCGGTCGAGATCGCGCGCCTTGAAAAGAGTCGCGCCACGGCGCTCATTGAGGAGTTTATGGTGGCGGCCAAC
>JAJZNH010001003.1:0-773 GCA_021811745.1 Acidobacteriota bacterium | reverse complement strand
CCGGCATGGCATCAATCCGGCGCGTAGTGCGTACGCCGAAGCGCTGGAACCGCATTGTGGAGCTGGCCGCAGGGCTGGGGACAAGCCTGCCCGCCGACCCCGATTCGAAGGCGCTGAACGATTTCCTTCTCCAGCAGAAGCGGAAGGATCCCGACCACTTTCCGGATCTCTCGCTGGCCGTGGTCAAGCTGATGGGCCCGGGCGAATACGTGCTGGTGAAGCCGGTTGAGGTTTCGCCGGGCCACTTCGGTTTGGCCGTGCAGGATTACACGCACTCCACCGCCCCCAACCGGCGCTATCCCGACGTGGTGACGCAGCGGCTGCTGAAGGCGTGGATGAGCCATTCTCCGCCGCCCTACCCCGAGGCGGCGCTCGATGCCATTGCCTTGCGCTGCACGCAGATGGAAGACGCCGCGCGCAAGGTCGAGCGCGAGATGCAGAAGCGTATCGCCGCGGTAGTGCTCGCAAAGCATATCGGCCAGAGCTATCGGGCAATTGTCACGGGTGTGAACCAGTACGGCGCCTTTGTGCGCACGCTCGATCCGCACGTGGAGGGCATGCTGGTGCAGGGCGGCAAGGGTCTGGACGTGGGCGACCGGGTGACCGTGAAGCTCGTCTCTACCGATCCCGAGCGCGGGTTCGTCGATTTCGCGGTGTGAGTGCTCCTGAGCAGGAACGGAAAGCAAAGAAAATACGAAACGAATATGCACTGAATGGTGCGGTGAAGGCCAAACCGGGAGAGAGAGAAACTGTGTCCGCAAATCGTGTTTCTG
>JAJZNH010000770.1 GCA_021811745.1 Acidobacteriota bacterium | reverse complement strand
GTTCCCTAAAAGGCGTTTTGACGGTACGACTGAAGTCGTGCCCTGACACAAAACATAAATGCCTGGATTTCTGGCGGACTACACTGGTGTCCTGGCCCGCGCGGCGGTTTGCCATGAGGCTTTGAAAGGACATGCCTTGCCCGCCGTGTGCGGAGCTTTAGAGCCGTGCCGCAAAGCTAGCGCGCGGCCGTGGCGGCGAATTTCCTTACCATCGCCAACAGCAGCTTACGATCGCTCTCGTTTAGATTGGCGGAGTAGCGGCGAATCTGCGTGAGGAAGCGCAACTCGTCGTCGGAGAGCTTTTGGGTGCTGAACTGGTGGCCCAGCGCATCGTCTGCGAAAAACTGGGCGATGGAGAGGTCGAGCGCCACGGCAATTTTCGACAGCGTCTCCAGGGACGGTACGGTGTGTCCGTTCTCCACGCGCGAAAGATAGCAGCGCAAGAGCCCCGTCTTCTTTTCGATGTCGCCTTGGGATAGTCCTTTTTGCAGCCTGTAGGCGCGAATGGTCGTCCCGATCTTCGCCATGGATTGACGTCCTGTCTTTTGCGTGCCGGTGTTTGCATCATTGGCAGCAATCAAAAAGGTATTGACATAAGAGTTAACACGCAGCGTTCGGGAACGCAAGCACGCTGGTTCGGTGGCCATTACTTAAGTCACATGCAAAAGAATCACTTTGCATGGGCCAGCTGAAAGCGAGCGCCACTCTACTGCTTCAGTGTCTTCGCAAAGAAGCGATCGATCCGCTCCAGGGCGTCGGCAGCATCGGCGGGGCGGTAGCCGCCTGTGTTGTTGGGGTTTTCAAACGCGTGGCCGGCATCGGGATAGATTTTGACGTTCACGGGCTTGCCCAGCGATTGCATGGTGGCCACAAACGCCCGGACAGCCTGCGGAGAAATGCCGCGGTCCTCGCCGCCAAAGTTTCCCAGGACGGCGGCGTGAATCCGGTCCAGCGCAGCCTTATCGGTGGCCAGCGAACCGTAGTTGATGGCCACGGCGCGGAGAGAGGGCGCAGCGATCGCCAGTTGCAGGGCGAAGCCTCCGCCCATGCACCAGCCCACTGCGCCAATGCGGTCTGCTTTCACATCCTTGCGCTGCTGGAGCCAAGCCAGAGCCGAGGTCAGATCGCGCACACCCTGGTCCTGGGGCAGGCCGCGCGAAAGCTCGTGCGCCAGTTCAGGGTCGGTCGCCACCTTGCCGTGGGACAAATCGACGGCCAGCGCTACGTAGCCTTGGGACGCATAGCCTGCCGCCTCGTGCTTAATCCAATCGTTCAGTCCCCACCACTCGTGAATCACGATGAGTGCGGGGTGAGGGCCAGCGCCTTGGGGCAGGTAGAGCAGGCCCTCGCCGGTGGAATCGCCGCTGGGAAAGGTGACAGCTTGCTGGCCGTATGCATTCGCGGCGAACACAATGAGCAGCAGAGGAATGGTGAACAGCGGGAGACGAAACGTCTTCATAAGGGAAGCCTCACTCGCGGGATTACAGGCCGATTCCGGAGAGGACACTGTGCTCCTGATTCTGAACCAGACGGGCGATGCTGTCCACGAAATTGATCTTGCCGGTACGCGCCGCACGGCATTGCCGCATTGCGTAAACCTTCGAGGCTCGGAATCCGTCACATTGACAGAGTACATTTCACAGACCTGAGTAAAACCAAGGATGTTGGGGAGCCTGAATGCGGCGAGCAAGAGAAGTGTGTGCAATTGCGGTGGGAATTTGTGTGAGCGGTGGAATTGGAGTTTGGGCTCAAGCGCCGCCGCCGCGCGCGACTGCCGCTGGCAGCGCACATGCAGCAGCTTCGCAGGTGGCTCCCGAGAAGGCCGCCGTTGCGCAGGTTCCGTCCGCGCACACTGTCGCGGGGGGACGGCTCCACGGTGTGGTCCGAAGTGGAAAGATACCGCTGCCCGGCGTGACCGTGATTGCCGAGGACACCCTCACAGGCAAGCGCTACGCCACCACCACCGACATTAACGGCGCGTGGTCCATGACCATTCCGCAGGATGGCCGCTATGTGATTCGCACGCAGTTCGCGGCTTTTGCGCCAGGGGACAAGGAGGCCGTGCTCAACGCAACGAGCCATGATCAGACCGTGGATTTTGAGCTGGTCCTTGCTTCGCGCGCGGCCGAGCAGGAGCAGCGGGAGGCCCGGCAGGCAGGCGCGCAGGGCGGGGAAACGCAGGCGATCCGTCAATTGAGTGACAATGGCGCCGAGAACCTCGACCTCATGAATGCGCTCTCAGCGAATACCGATACGGGCGCAGGCACAGTGGGCGAGAGCGGAGCAGCGCTGCCGTCGATTGCCGGAGACTCCGACTTCAGCGATGAGTCGGTGGCCGTGAGCGGGCAATCGGGGCAAGTGAGCCGGATGGCCGGCGTCGATATCGAGCAGTTGCGCAGTGCAATGGAGGCAATGCGCGCGCAGAACGGCGGACAAAGCGGGCCAGGCGGCGCAGGTGGATCTTTTGGCGGCGGTTTCAGAGGTGGCGGGGGCGGTGGGCCGATGATGGGTGGAAGAGGCGGATTCAGCGGCGGCAGATCGCACAATTTCCGCGGATTCAATTCCGGGCAGCCGCACGGCGCCATCTTTTGGATGGGAAGCAACTCAGCCATCAACGCCCAACCCTACGCGCTGCGCGGCCAGCCGCAGCAACAGCCCGCTTCCGGCACGAACCGCTTCGGACTCACGCTCATGACCGCGCCGTACATTCCGCGGTTGACGAAGCCCAGCGGCAAGGATACCCTCTTTCTCACGCTTTCGGGCACGCGCAATTCATCGCCTTCCGATCTGTACGGACTGGTGCCGACGGATGCGGAGCGGATCGGGAACTTTTCGGGCCTGGGGCAGCCGGCAATCTACGACCCGACGACCTTTCAGCAATTTATTACCAACGGCGCGGTCAATGTGATTCCGGCTTCGCGCATTGCTCCGCAGGCGACGGCGCTGCTCAAGTATTTTCCCGAGCCTAACCTGAGCAACGGCGCTACGAACAATCTGTATAACTACCATCTGCTGACCACCGCGCAGTCGAACACCACGCAGGCGGGATTCCGCTACATGCGCAGCCTGGGCGGAAATGCCGGACAGCCCTTCGGTGGCAGATTCGGCGGCTTTGGCGGTTTTCACGGGCGCAGATCGCAGGCTCAAGGATTGCGTCAGAGCATCAACCTCAATTTCAACTGGGCTCACTCGGCCGCGGACAACATCGACATTTTTCCGCAGTTGGGCGGGAAGACTGCCACGGATAACTATTCCGTGCAGGCCGGCTATGTGCTGGGCTACAACAGGCTGACGAGCATCTCGAACGTCAACTGGAACCGCAGCAACAGCCAGCGCACGAACTTCTTCACGAACGGGCCCGACATTGCCACCCAACTCGGCATTCTCGGGCCGGGCAATGTTGCTTTGAACCCGAGCCCGCTGAATTATGGACTGCCCGGTGTGACACTCAGCAATATCACCGGACTCACCGAGCAGCAGCCGAGGTTCCAGCTGATGCAGACGATCTCGGTCACAGAGGTCGTGAGCTGGATTCACGGCAAGCACAATATTCGCATAGGTGGCGACTATCGCCGCGTTCATCGCGACTTCCTGGGCAGCTCGAACTCCACCGGGCGGTTTACCTTTACCGGCTTATTTACCGAAGATGCGGCAGGGGATCAGAAGACCGGCTCTCCGCTGGCGGATTTTCTGCTCGGACTTCC
>JAJZNH010000847.1 GCA_021811745.1 Acidobacteriota bacterium | reverse complement strand
CGACCTTCGGAAAGCCGGATTGAACAAGGAATTCCGCGACGCGCTGGCTGCGGCCACCCATCTTGCACTGGACAACGATCTCGCGGTCGCGGTCGATCTCGGCCAGACGCCGGGGTACATCGTTCATCGGGATCAGCGTTCCGCCGAGGTTGGCGATCTGGTACTCGAAGGGCTCACGAACATCGAGGATGAAGACATCCTCGCCCGCGTCAAGACGCTGTTTAAGTTCCTTCACACTTAGTTGCGGAATTCCATTCATCAACTTTTTCTCCTCTGTATGGGGTTCCGGCGCGATGCCGCAGAATTGCTCGTAGTCGATCAGTTGGGTGATTGAAGGGTTCGGGCCGCAGACCGGGCACTCCGGATTCTTGACGAGCTTCAGCTCGCGGAAGCGCATATTCAGCGCATCGATCAGCAGCAAGCGGCCGGCCAGCGGCTCGCCCTTGCCCAGGATCAGCTTGATCACCTCAGTGGCCTGCATGACGCCGACCAGGCCGGGAAGAATGCCCAGGACGCCACCCTCGGCGCAATTGGGAACCAGTCCAGGCGGCGGCGGCTCAGGATAAAGACAGCGATAGCATGGACCGTCTTCGGTGGCAAAGACGCTGGCCTGGCCTTCGAAGCGGAAGATGGAGCCGTAGACGTTGGGCTTGCCCAGAAGCACGCAGGCGTCGTTGACCAGATAGCGGGTGGGGAAGTTGTCCGTGCCGTCGGCGACAATGTCGTATTCCTTCAGAATTTCAAGCGCGTTGGCGGTTGACAGCACAGTCTCGTGCTTGATGACGTTCAGAGCGGGGTTCAGGGCCTTCAGCTTCTCTTCGGCCGAATCCAGTTTTTTGCGGCCTACATCTTTGGTGAAGTGAATGATCTGGCGCTGTAGATTGCTCTCATCCACCACATCGAAATCGACCATGCCGAGCGTGCCAACTCCCGCCGCGGCCAGGTAAAAGGCCAGGGGCGAGCCAAGGCCGCCGGCTCCTACGCAGAGGACGCGCGCGGCCTTCAGCTTTTGCTGCCCTTCCATCCCCACCTCGGGCAGGAGCAGATGCCGCGAGTAGCGGGCAAGATCCCCGGCGGTCAGTTCGGGAAGGGGAAGAGATTCAGTTTTCACTGCCATAGCCCATCGTTCGATTCAGATTCGATTCAATCAATGTGTCCACTTGCCCTGACGTTCACGCGCTGGTCCGGCGCCGTCGCTCCAGCCCCCGGCGGGATGCTCGGAGCCTATCAGCGGCCGTTGCGGGTGTGGCATCTCTCATGGTGATATAGCGCACATCCCGCCACTCAATACAGGTTAACAAAGGTGCGCAATCTGGCCCCGGAGGGGAAGAATCATCAGTGCGGATCAGGATGCATGCCGGCGAGGCCATTGAGCACTTCGGCATTGGCAACGACAGCGATGCCGGGCCAACGGAACAAACAAAGCGGCTCCACAAGAAACGGAGCCGCTTGGGGAAAAAGTTCTCAATTTGGCAGCGCTGGATGGTTAGGGAGTCACCTTCTTGCTTGCCTGGGCAACTTTGGTGGAAGACATTGCGACCGGCGCCGGTTTCCAAAACTCCGGATTGGCCTTCACCCACGCATCAGGAGGGTAGCTCTGGCGGGGATTGATGGCGAACAGTTCGGAATCCTCGCTTTCGACCGCGGAGGCGACCAGCGCTTCGAGCTTTTGCATGGCCTCATCGCCCATGGCGGCGCGAAATTTCTTGCCATCCGCAAAGCCCTCATCGATATCGGCCATCGATGTATCGGCACTGAACAAGGTGTATTCATCTCCTCCGCCGTACTCGAGTGCGTACATGGCCCAATTCGCGTTTGTGCCGGCTTTCTTTTGACCAGCAATGACCATCTTGACCAGGTCATTCCAGTCTTTCTGGTGGCCGGGGCGAAGGCGAAATTCCGTGATTTCGATAAATCGCGTTTTGGAAAGGTCCGATATGGGATTCAGGCTCAGGTCATCCTCATAGTAAAGGATGGCCTGATCCGCGGAGTCGAGCAACTCGCCATCGGCCACCGTTGCGCGATCCATTTCGGCCATGAGAGCGGCGTTCCTGTCCATGGCGTCGTTGTCCTTTTGCATGGCGGCAAAGGAGTCATAGGGAAAGACATACAGTGCGCGAGATTTACCGGAAAGGGACGACAGGGCGTAGTAGTGAGTGGGCCACCTGGCGTGGGCCACGGCCCGGACGAAGCTGCTTTCGCTGCGGTCATGCAAGGCGCCGGCCTTGCCGGGTTTGACGAACTCGCGCTGGATTGCGAGCACCTTTGGTATGGAGGTGGTTTGTTGCGCGGCTGCGAGCAAACTGCCGAACGCCGCCAGAGACAGTCCCAGCAGGAAGGGGCTGATTTTGTTCATTTGGGATTACCTCCTTGACGTACTCAGAGGTCACTTGCGGGAGGAGTAAGAGAAGCACCGGGGAAAGCGCGCGTGCTCTGAGGTGACGTGATTATGAGGAGAGGAAGGGCGGTTGTAAAGGAATTTTTTGGATATCTTCAAGGATTTTGCTGAAGACGAGGCAGGGGCAGCCGTCGAAATTCCGGCCTCCTCGAAGCCCTGACCCGCCTCGGCGCCACCGGACGCCTCTATCTCCTGATGCGGAGTCCCTCCGGAGTTCGTTCATCCGCTGCTTTTTCGCGTTTCTGGCTGCGCTTTGATGCCCATTTTCTGCTAACATCTATGGCCGCAGGAGGTGTTTTATGCCCACTTCACATACGGTTACAGCCAGGGAGATCTCCCAGGAAAACCGCGAAGGCCACCCTGTGATCCAGCATTTGCAACGCGAGGTTGCGAATGCGTTCGTTCTCTACGCCAACTACAAGCACTATCACTGGCAGACATACGGTCCGTTGTTCCGCGACCTGCACCTGATGTTCGATGAGTTCGCCAAGGCGGTGCTGGATACGACGGACGATTTTGCCGAGCGGATTCGCATGATCGGCCAGAATATTCATCCGGTGCAGTTGCGGCAGATGCAGGAGACGGCCAGCGTTCACTCCGCCGCGGCGGGCCAGTCCCTGCGCGAGATGCTCGAAGAAGCCGATGCCAATCTGCTGGTTCTGATCAAAGAGATGCGGGACGGGGTGAAAGCCGCCGATGAGCACAACGATCCCGGCACGGTCGATCTTTTCACACGCGCCGTGCAGATTCATGAGAAACACGAGTGGTTCATCCGCGAGATTCTGAAGCGGAAGGATGGCCTTGTGGCCTGAGAGCGGCGGGCTCACGGGCGAGCAAAAGGGTAAGGATTCTCTTGTCAGGGCTGCGGTTCTTTCTCATTCCTCAATGAGGATTTCCTGCTGGTCGAAGCGCTTGTCTTCCTCCGTTGTTCCGGCCAGCAGGAAGGAGCGGGTGACTGCGGCCTTGCCGGAGGAAATCTCTGTAATCAGGTAGCAGCAGCCCAGCCAATGCGCCTCGGCAAGGTCGGTGGCGGACCAATGCGCGGGGTGGTCGGGGTGGGAGTGGTAGAAGCCGGCAATCTCCAAGCCGCGTTGGCGCGCCTCACGCTCGATCTTCACCAGCTCAATGGGCGCGATGCTATAGCGGTTGTGCGCCGAGCCGGTCCAGGCGTTGCCCGCGCGAATCGCTTCCTCGACGCGCCAGCCCTCCGGCGCGGGCAGTCCCAGCAGGGCGCCGCAGCACTCTTGGGGATAGCTCTCCTCGCCGTGGGCGCGAAGCGCCTCGAAGACCGCACGGGGTAGGCGCAAGCT
>JAJZNH010000085.1:2458-3711 GCA_021811745.1 Acidobacteriota bacterium | reverse complement strand
TCCACTCCATAATGAATCGTGCCGCGAATCTGCGTGCTTCCGGTGAGCTGCAATCCGATGTTCGCCGCCGCAGTGCCCAGGTGGTACTCATCCAGAGGCAGGGCATTGCTGGTCTGCAGCCAACTGTACGCTCCCAGGTAATCGAGCTTGTTGTGAGCGCCGGCAAGTTCAAGCTGCTGGCGCGAGGTATGAAAATTCCCAGCGTCTCCCTCGTACATCAGCGAAGGAAAACTGGTGGTGCCGTGAGGCGTCGTCAGGCTCACCACTCCGCTTGCCGCGTCCGCACCGTAGAGGTTGGTATTCGGTCCGCGATAAACTTCCGCGCTTTCCACGGCCGTTGTTGAAAGCGGCCCGAAATCGAAACGGCCGCCCATGTCGCCCGCGCTCACGCCATCAATCAGAATCTTGTTTGCGTCGGAATCGCCCCCGCGCACAAAAAGGGAAGTCTGTGCGCCTCGCTGCCCCAGTTGCACGACCGACGTGCCTGGTATCAAACGCAGCACACTTACCAGGTCGCTGTGCAGGGCCAGCTCGCGCGGTCCAATCACGCTCGTTGCCGCGCTGGTCTGCGCTTGCGGAGTGGGGCTTCCGGTTGCCGTTACCACAATCGACTGGCGCACCCACTCCGGTTCCATCACCACGGTGCGATAGACGCTCGTGAGCCGGCCGGCGTAGAAGTCGGGCGTTGACATTTGCCTGAAGCTCTTGGCCGACACCACCAGGACAAAGCGGCCTTCGGATCCGGTCAGGATCTCAAAGCTGCCGTCTTGCCTGGAGACCGCCGAGGCCACCATTTTTCCGTTGCAGAACAGCGCCACGTTTGCGCCCACGACCTTGGCCCCTGTGGCATCGGTTACCACACCGCGAATGGACGCAGCCAGGCAAATGACTGGAGCAAATGAAAACAGAATGACAGCCAGAGTGCGCGCCCATGCGCGCCCGTGGAGGATCCTTGATTGTGCGCAATTATCCATGATGGCTCCTTCGTTCCCCTCGGAACGTGAAAGCGGTTGTGCATGCCGAGGACCGGTCTCCTGACTTGCGCCTTTTCAGCCACCTTCCCGAAAGCAAGCGCGGTGGCTCGTTTCCAGTGGTTTCCCGTGGGCTTCCGCTATCAGCGGAATCACCTTGGCTGAAATTTGTCTTCCTCTTCGGATCACCCATTACGACGGGCGCCAGCAGAGGGGCGCTCACAGTTGCGGGGCAGTGGCGGATTTTCACCGCCTTCCCGAGCATCCTGGCGATTGCCGTGA
>JAJZNH010000085.1:0-2448 GCA_021811745.1 Acidobacteriota bacterium | reverse complement strand
TGATGAATTGAGCTGCTCGCTGAGAGAGCAGATGTCATGTCATGGAACCGTCTTCCATGACATCAACATTTATACCCTCCGGACCAGCACCAAGTCAAAATGCAGGAACACAATTTGCTCCTCGACGATTCCCGCCGGTAGAAGCCTGTTTGTGGGAGTGAGAATGATGGTGACCCCGGCATGATTCGAACATGCGACACGCAGTTTAGGAAACTGCTGCTCTATCCACCTGAGCTACGGGGCCACGTTAAGAATCAACAATATGCGGACATCGAAAAACGCTGTTTTACAGTTTAGGTCACCGAATGCAAATCCGTGCGATGCTGCTCCATTCAATGAGCATCGAAAGTGATAATTTCAAGGTCACCCTCCTACTAGCGTAGTATCCGGAAGCTGAAAACGGCAACTGGTTACGTTTTGGGGCAGGGGGCTACTTTGAAAAACTCGCGGACAAATGCCGAGACGGCGAGCCTCTGCTTCAATAGCCACGCGAATTCCAAGTCTGTGACCCGATGGATTTGTTTCTTTGTAGCGCTGGTCTCCAGACCGGCTGTACTGGCGGCGTCCGCGCTGCCGGGTATCATTTGCGGGTCCGGGAACCTGCAGTCGCCGCGGCGACCCGATCAGGAGATAGGCGCTGTCTTCCAGAAAGGGAAATCTTCATGCGGCCATATCCCTGGGGACTTTCCAGTACATGCGTGCGGAGTTCAAAGGATTTCCTTGCCGGCAATCCACTCGACCTCGTTTAACGCTACGAAGAGGTGGAAATCGAATTGGCGGGTATTCGAGCTTCGCCTTCGGGCCGAAAGTGATGATTACGATCTTATTTCTGCACTATCCCGGATGCGCGGAGCTGGGAATGCGATGGAGTCACCCATACCGTGCATGATGGCTCTGGCGCGGAAAGCTCCCGGCATGCAAAATGAACTTATGTGCCGTTGGGGCGCGATGAATCGGCAACTCCAATGGATAAACATCGTGAAGCTCGATTGCACCCTGCTTCGGTATCTATTTTTTTCGGAAGCACAATGAATCTCCAGCGCAGACCAGGATTTCTGGACGGGCTCAGCTTCACGGTTGCAATCACCGTGGCCAGCCGAACGCTGCTTCTGCGGGATCGGCTTAAGGGCAAGGTCAGGAAAGGCCGGTTCAGCGAGAACTCGCGCCGCGCGGTATCGAAACACGCCATTGCCAGCGGGCGCGAGAGTCTTGACGCCATCTTTGTGAGACCTGCCGGAGAGCCGGCCCGCGCCACTTTGCTGATCTGTCATGGCATTGCGGAAATCGTGGATCACTGGCTCGCCGTGCAGAATCTTCTTGCTGAGCACGGCATCGCCTCGCTGGTATTCGATTACGCCGGTTACGGACGCAGTACCGGAACCGTACGCTGGGATCAATGCGAAAACGATGCGGTCGCAGCCTTTGAGTTGTTACGGGCACTCGCTCCAGCCTTGCAGCCGTCGGTGCTGGGCTTTTCGATGGGCACCGGTGTCGCCGCTGCCATTTTGGATCGGGTGTCGCCAAAGCATCTGGTTCTCTGCGGTGCATTCACCTCGTTCCAGGCTGCCGCATGTGCTATTGGAGTTCCGAAGCGGTTTGCCAGTGCGGTGCCGCCGATCTGGAATACTCTGGAATCCCTTCGCTGCTGCCCGTCGCCGCCACTCATCGTCCACTGCGAGCAGGATCGCCTGTTTCCGCGACAAATGGCTTCGGATCTGGCTGCCTGTTGCGAAACATCCGCGGAGCTTGTCATCGTGCCTAACCACGGGCATAGTGAACCCTTCTACACACCGCGGCTTTCGTATTGGGGCGCCGTAATTCGCCGCGTTGTCTCCGGTATCGGATAGACCTTTATGATTGCCGGGCCCGTCCATCGCCTTGCGATCCAGCATCTCGAATCCGTAAACGGCACGCTGCGGGGGAAATGGGCCACCACCTCGACGAACGGCCTTCGGTCATGCGCAAGACAGTTGGCCAGCAGGATCTGCGCTCACGGCAAGCACGCGGGCTCGCGGCCTCCACTTTTGAGGCCGTGAGGTGGAGCTTCGGCGCGTCGCGCCACAGGGCATCGTAGCCGGCGCGCCAATCACTACGTCGCCGGCTGGCTACAATGCCGGAATTCCCACTTTGACATGACGGAAATGTAATCTTTTCACCACGTTCACGTAAGGGCTGGGAGGCGGTAGTATACACTGACGGTATCGGCGCTCCTCCTGGAGTTCCCTTAACTGCTAGCTAGAAATTTCTCGTTGACGCGAAACGGGCGGCCACGTGTTCTTCCCTTGTATATAAAGCGCGGCGCCGCTTGAGCAGATGTCATTTTTGGGACAGGCAACAAGGTGGAGAGTTACTCGGATGAATCCAGCACAAACGCAGGTTCTGCGTCTTGAGTGCGGCTCAGAGCGACTGAAGCAATTTCGTATGGCTGTCTCCCTTCATAGTCATACG
>JAJZNH010000272.1 GCA_021811745.1 Acidobacteriota bacterium | reverse complement strand
CCGCCGCTTGCTCGTGCCGGTGGTTTACGCGCCCGGCGCTGCGCTCTTCACCCTCTGGATCTGGGTGATCGCCACGCGGGAGGCAACCTTCCTGCTGCTGCACCGGGTCAACCAGATCGCGACCGCTTACGACGCGGTCTTTTACGTGATGGCCGCCCTGCTCTTCCTGCGAGCTTATAGCCAGGCTGACTCGCCTCTGCTGCGCCAGCAGTTAAAGTGGGTCACCCGCGGAACGCTGCTCGCGGTTCTGCCATTCACGCTGTTTTACGCCGTCCCCTACCTTCTCGACCTGAATCCGCCGCGGCTGCTCACCAATCTTGCCGGCCTGTCGCTGGTCTTTCTGCCGCTGACCTTCAGCTGGGCCATCGTCCGTTACCGGCTGATGGACACCGACCTGATCTTCAAGCGCGGTGTAGCGTACACGCTGGCCACCGGCCTGCTGCTCGGCGGCTATTTCGGCATCATCGCTTTGATCGCGGTGATCGTCCACAGCGGCATGCCGCAGTCAGTACGGACCTGGGGCCTGGTGGTTGCCGTGGTTGTGGCGACCGCCGTCTTCGAACCGCTGAAACGAAGGATCCAGAACTGGATCGACCGCGTCTTCGATCGCCATCGCTATGACTACCGCAAGGCGTTGGTCGAGTTTGGCCGCAGCCTCAGCTCGGAGACCGATCTTCAGGCCCTGCTCGGGTCATTGGTTGAGCGCCTGCCGCGTACCCTGCTGGTGGCGCGGGTGGCCGTCTTCCTGGCGGACGAACCGGGCAAGCTGCGGTTGGCGGCCTCGCATGGTCTGCCCTCCGAGGTGAGTGCCAAGCAGTATGAATTGGCGCTGGGCTTCCTCGACTTCGACCACAGCAAAGGCCATTCACATATCTTCTTTGAGAACGCCCAGCAGGCCCTCCACCTGCCGGAAGCCGAGCAACGCACCGCCGCCCTGCTCGACCTCAACTATTATCTGCCCTGCCGCGTCGCGCAGGGCCAGCCGGAGAACGGCGAATCTGCCGCCAATGGCAATGGCGCTGCCAGCCGGACCATCGCCGTCATTGGCCTGGGCCGGACCCTGGGCGGAGATTTTCTGTCGAGCGAGGATGTGGAACTGCTTGAGTCCCTGGCCAGCTACATCGGCATCGCGCTGCAAAACGCCAGTCTCTATGCCCGCCTTGAAGAGAAGATCGGCGAGTTTGAACGCCTCAAAGAGTTCAACGAGAATATAGTCGAGTCGATCAATGTCGGCATCCTCGCCGTTGATCTCGGCGGCCGCATTGAAAGCTGGAACGCGCAGATGGAGGCCATGTACGCCCTCAGCCGCGGTGAGGCCATCGGTCAGGAAATCAGCTCGGTCTTCCCGGCAGAGTTGATCGAGGCCATGGAGGAGTTCCGCAACGATCAGGGCGTCCACAACCTCTACAAGTTCCGCCTCACCACGCGCGCCGGCGAAGCGCGTACCGTCAATATTGCCGTCGCGCCGCTGCTCTCGCGGGACTTTATCCCCGTGGGCCGCATCATCCTGGTGGACGACATCACAGAACGGGTGACGCTGGAAGGCCAACTGGCCCAGGCCGACAAGCTCAGCTCTATCGGATTGCTTGCGGCCGGTGTGGCGCATGAGATCAACACGCCGCTTGCCGTCATCTCCTCCTACGCGCAGTTGCTCTCAAAACAACTGCGCGGCGATACGCGCCTTAGCCCGGTGCTCGACAAGATCACCCAGCAGAGCTTCCGCGCCGCTGAGATCGCCAATGGCCTGCTGAATTTCTCGCGCACCTCCACCACGGAGTTCCGCGAAACTGATTTGAACCAGGTCATACGGGATACGCTGTCCCTGCTCGAACATCAGTTCAAAACCGCGCAGGTCATCGTCGATATCGATCTTGCCGAGGATCTGCCGCCCATTCACGGCAACCCCGGCAAACTGCAACAGGTCTTTCTCAACCTGCTGTTGAACGCCAAGGAGGCCATGCCCGGCGGAGGCCGCCTCAGAGTAGCGACTTTAGGCAACGGCCACGTAGAAGCCGTGGTCACCGACTCCGGATCGGGCATTGCTCCCGAGCATCTGAATCGCATCTACGACCCCTTCTTTACCACCAAGACCACGCCCAAACCTGGGGACAGGCGTGGCACAGGATTGGGACTCGCAGTTTCTTACGGCATTATTCAAGAGCACGCCGGCAAGATTCACGTCGAAAGCGCCGTTGGTTCCGGCACGACCTTTCATCTTGAGTTTCCCCTGATGAGGAATTCTGTCCATGCCTGAGGTTGATTTTTCTTTGAATCTGCCCACGTCCATCTCTGCTGCAAACGGCAACACTACAACCGCCAGTATTCTGGTTATCGACGACGAAGCCGCCATCCGCGAATCCCTGGAGGTACTGCTTACCCTGGAAGGCTATGCCGTCAAGATGGCCCCTGACGGAGAAGAAGGCCTGCGCCTTCTCGGAAGCGACACCTTCGACCTGCTGCTTCTGGATCTGGCGCTGCCGGGCCGCACCGGTCTGGAGTTGCTGCCTATCATCAAGGAACGGCAGCCCAACCTGCCGGTCATCATGATCACCGCCTACGGCACCGTGGACAATGTCATCGAGTCCATTCGCACCGGCGCGGAAAACTTCATCCAGAAGCCGTGGGACAACGAGAAACTCCTCGCGGACATTCGCACAGCCATCGCCCGCCACAAGGCGGAAGAAGAAAATCTCCAGCTCAAGCGCACTCTCAAGCAGCGCTATAACTTCTCCAATATCGTGGGCAAAAGCGAGATTATGCTGAGGGTCTTTGACTTGGTGGCGCAGGTGGCGCCGAGCCGCTCCACGGTTTTGATTCAGGGCGAAAGCGGCACCGGCAAAGAGCTCATCGCCAAGGCCATCCACGCCAATTCTCCGCGCCGCGATAAGCCATTCGTGCCCATCAACACGGGCGCCATGCCACCGGAATTGCTTGAGTCCACGCTCTTCGGCCATGTCAAGGGCGCATTCACGTCAGCGATTGCCTCCAAGAAGGGCCTTTTTGAAGTCGCGAACGGCGGCACACTCTTCCTCGACGAAATCGCCACTATGGGCATGGACATCCAGGCCAAGATCCTGCGCGTCCTCCAGGACCGCCGCTTCATGCACCTCGGCGGCGTGCAGGAGGTTCAGGTGGACGTGCGCATTCTGGCCGCCACCAACGTCGATCTGCGCAAGGAGGTCCGCGAGGGCCGTTTCCGCGAAGACCTCTTTTACCGGCTCAACGTCATCACCGTGGATCTGCCGCCGCTGCGCGCCCGCCGCGACGATATTCCGCTGCTTGCCAACCACTTCCTCGACTTCTACGCTAACGAGAACGGCCTGCCACCGCGCAAGCTCTCCGCCGACGCCATGCGCGCCCTGTTCGACTATGACTGGCCGGGCAACGTGCGCGAACTGGAGAACGCCATCGAGCGCGGAGTGGTGCTTTCGTCGGGGCCGGTCATTGGCTCTGACCTGCTGCCCGGCCACATCACCGGCCGCAGCTTCCAGGACGCCCTGCTCGAACACAATCCCAATGCCTCGCTCTTCGACATCCTCGAAGATATTGAGCGCCGCATCATCATTGAAAAGCTGGAACGCTGCAACTGGAACCAGACGGACGCCGCCGAGCAGTTCCGGGTTCCACTCTCCACGCTCAACCAGAAGATCAAGCGCCTCAATATCGAGATTCGCAAGAAGGGCAAAGAGTAGCGTAAAGGCGTATTAATCCT
>JAJZNH010000781.1:2222-3715 GCA_021811745.1 Acidobacteriota bacterium | reverse complement strand
GATGTCCAGCACCGCGGCGTCGGGCCGGGCGAGGATGGCCCGGAACCGCCGCGCCGTCCGCCGCCACCACAGCCGGTCCACGTTGGCCGAGAGCACATGATTCAGCAGATCGTAGCGCGGCGCAATCGAGTCGAACATCTGCCGCACGGCCTGCGCGGCGCTCGCTTCGTCCTCCGCGCCCAGCGGCTTGGCTCCTGTTGCGGGCATTCAGTAGCTTACCTCATGGCTTCCTGCAGAATGAGCACTCCAATAGCACGATTCACAGGAGGCACTTCTTCATCCTATATTGTCTGAAACGCCATGCCCGTGCTGGCAGAAATTGATAGAATAATAAGGAGATGGACGCCATGAGCATGGACAAAACCATCCGCAAGTTCTCCAGCTACGCGGAGCAGAAGGCGGAAGTCTATCGCTACTGGCGCAGCCGGCCGCCTGCGGAGCGCTTTCTTGCGGTCTGGGAGGCGACGGCTTCGGCCTACGCCTTCGCCAATGCTTGGAAGGGGCTGCCGCAATATGACCCTACCCGAAGATCTGAAGCAACTCTTACTCGCATTCAACGCACACGGGGTTGAGTATCTGGTCGTCGGAGGATGGGCGGTTAGCTTCTACTCCGAACCGCGATCGACAAAAGACATTGATCTCTTCATTCGATCCGGCGATCAAAATAGCGAAGCAGTTTTTCGCGCTCTTGCTGAATTCGGGGCTCCGCTCGAAGGAGTCACTTCGGCCGATTTCAGGGATAACCCCATTTGTGTGTTTCAGGTTGGATCCTCGCCTGTACGCGCAGACATTCTGCAGTCCATCGATGGAGTCGATTTCGACGAAGCGTGGCGAAATCGCGTCGAGCTGTCACTGGACGGCATCGTCGTGCACGTCATCTCAGCCGAGCACCTGATTAAGAACAAAATGACATCAGGCCGGCTGCAGGATTTGGCGGATGTCGAGGCAATCCGCGAAGCGGACAAGGCAAGTAAGGAGAAGACAAGTTGAAACTCCAAGGCTCTGGAACTGCGAGATATAGCGAAGGGCCGGGTACCCCAAGTCTCGCATTTGCGACCTGGGAAACCACGAACCACGGCCAGCCTCGATTCACTGACAATTGACACCGGGCGCTGACAACTGTGCCTACTGCAGCAGCGACCCCTGCTCGTCGTGGTTGTTGCCGTTCAGTTCCTCGGGCGGAATGATCACGGCTGCAGCCACCTTGTCGTCCGCTTCCAGGCTGAGCAGCCGCACGCCCTGCGTGGCGCGGCCGGCGGCGCGCACCTGCTTGGTGTCAATACGGATGATCTTGCCGGACTGGCTGATGACCATCAGCTCCGACGAATCATCGACCAGTTGAATCGACTTGACGCGACCGATGCGCTCGGTGACGGCCATGTTCTTGACGCCTTTGCCGCCGCGGGTCTGCAGCCGGTATTCCTCAACATCGGTGCGCTTGCCGAAGCCGTTCTCGGTGACCGCCAGAATGCGATACGCGCCCGCCTCGTGCT
>JAJZNH010000781.1:0-2212 GCA_021811745.1 Acidobacteriota bacterium | reverse complement strand
CGTGACCGCGACGCCGACCACATAGTCGTTTTTGAGCAGCGTAATGCCGCGCACCCCGGAGGCCGGGCGGCCCATGGAGCGCACGTCGCTCTCGTCAAACCGGATCGCCATGCCCAGGTGCGTGGCCAGGAAGATCAACTGCGATCCGTCGGTTACACGCGCCGCCACCAACTCGTCTTCCTTGTCGATGCCGATGGCGATGATACCGCGCGACATCACATTCGAGAAGTCCTTCAGCGGTGTCTTCTTCACCGTTCCGTTGCGCGTGGCGAAGAAGATGTACTTGCCCTCTTCCTCCAGATCGCGAATCGCCATGATGGCGCGCATGCTTTCGCCCGGCTGCAGATTGAGCAGGCTCTGGATGCTCTTGCCCTTGCCCGCCGCGCCCACGTCAGGAATCTCGTACACCTTCAGCCAGTAGACCCGGCCGGTGTTGGTGAAGCACAGCAGATAGGCATGCGTCGAATCGATGATCAACTGCGAGACAAAGTCCTCCTCGCGCGTCTTCATGCCCATGCGGCCCGTGCCGCCGCGCCGCTGCTGCCGGTAGATCGAGATCGGCGTCCGCTTCAGGTAGCCCTGGTGGCTCACCGTCACCGCTACCTGCTCATCGGCGATCAGGTCCTCAAGCTGCAACTCGGCGCTCTCGTCCACAATCTGCGTCCGGCGCGCATCGCCGTACCTGTCGCGAACTTCTTCGAGCTCCTTCACGATGACGGCACGCAGCCTCTTCTCGCTGCCCAGGATCTCCTCATACTCTGCGATCCTTGCGCGCACTTCCTTCAGCTCATTCAGGAGTTCCTCGATGGAAAGCTGGGTCAGCCGGTAGAGCTGCAATTCGAGGATTGCGTCGATCTGCCGCAGGGTCAGCCCGCGCTCCTCGTGCGCAGTCAGCTCGCGGTCGAGCGTGATGACGATCTCTGTGCCCTTGCCCCACGCATACAGATTCTCGCGCGCCTCCGCCCGTGAACCCGATGCGCGAATGATGCGAATCACCGTGTCGAGGTTGTCGAGAGCGATCTTCAGGCCTTCGAGGATGTGCTCCCGCTCGCGCGCCTTGCGCAGCAGGAAGACCGTGCGCCGTTGCACTACGTCGATGCGGTGATCGATGAAGCAGCGGATGGCGCCGTCCAGCCCCAGCTCCCGGGGCTGCCCGTTCACCACCGCCAGGAGGATCATCGAGAAGCTCTCCTGCATCTGCGTATGCTTGTAGAGCTGGTTCAGCACAATCTCAGGCTGCGCGCCGCGTTTCAGCTCGATTACAATCCGCATGCCGTCGCGGTCGCTCTCGTCGCGCACGTCGCCGATGTCGTCAATCACCTTGTTGTTCACCAACTCGGCGATGCGCTCGATCAGCTTCGACTTGTTTACCTGATAAGGAATCTCGCTGACGATGATGGCCTGCTTTTCCTTGGTCAGGTTCTCAGTGGCTGCGCGCGCGCGCATCATGAACCGGCCGCGCCCCGTCTTGTAGGCCTGGGCGATCCCGCCCCGGCCGTAGAGAAATCCGCCGGTCGGAAAATCTGGTCCATGCACGTGCCTTAAGACTTCAGCCAGCCCCGCTTCTGGGTTCTTCACCAGCGCAATGGCCGCGTTCACCACCTCGGTCAGGTTATGCGGCGGAATATTCGTGGCCATGCCGACGGCGATGCCGTTCGAGCCGTTAATGATCAGGTTCGGAATCCGGGTTGGCAGCACTGCCGGCTCGTAGATGGTCTCATCGAAGTTGGGCACCATGTCCACGGTTTCCATCTCGATGTCGGCCATCATCTCTTCGGCGATACGCTCCATGCGGCACTCGGTGTAGCGGTAGGCCGCCGGCGGATCGCCATCCACCGAGCCGAAATTGCCCTGCCCGTCGATCAGCGGGTAACGCAGCGACCAGGGCTGCGCCATGCGGACGAGCGCGTCGTAAACGGCAGAGTCTCCGTGCGGGTGATACTTCTTCAGGCACTCGCCCACCACGCCGGCGCACTTGGAGTACTTCTTGTTGTGCTGCAAGCCCTCCCGGTCCATGGCCGTGAGGATGCGGCGATGCACCGGCTTCAACCCGTCTCGGACATCGGGCAGCGCGCGCCCGATGATCACGCTCATCGAGTAGTCGAGGTAGGAGCGGCGCATCTCCTCTTCAATGTTGATTGGGACAAGGTTTGAAGCGCCGCCAGGCGGGGTACCGCCTTCAAGAGGGAGTTGTGGATTCTGATCGTCTGCC
>JAJZNH010000353.1 GCA_021811745.1 Acidobacteriota bacterium | reverse complement strand
CTATCGGAGACAGGCTCGCAAGGTGAGGCCCTCATCGTATGTAAGGCGCGGCAAAAAACTGCCTGCACCCGAGAACCTCCCGCCCGGAAGGCGGCGGATTCACAAAAAATGCGGCGAAGTGGACTTGCTCTCCGCATTCCATTGATTCTTGCACGGCGCCGGCTGCAGATCCCGTCAGCCGGCGCCTCTATTACAGTTATTGTAGCGTACCGCCGAGGTAGTTGATACCCCCTCCGGGATTTTGCGGATCCCTCACCTCAAAAACCACATCATCACCGGATTTGAGCTTGTTCACAACGGCGTTATATTGCTCACGGTTGCTGGTTGGCTGCCGGTTGATGCGCGTGATCACGAGGCCGGGCTCCAATCCCTGCAGGTCTGCGAAGGAACCCGTCCGCACAGACTGGATCATCATGCCGGGTGTGTGCAGTTTGGCTACCGTAGCTGGCGGAGCCTCACGTACAACGATGCCAAGCGTGCTCTCGCCGGTGTCGCCTCCGCCCTCGGGAGCGGAGGGAGATCCGCCGCCATTGAGATTCGCAAATACCTTGTCGCGGTCTCCGACGGTCACGGTCGTATCACCGGGCTTCCCGTTGCGCAAGTACCCGATGCGAGCCGTGGAGCCGGGCCGGCGGCTGGCGATTTCATTGACCAGATCGTCACCGTCCTTGATGGCGCGCCCATCAATGCTGGTGATGATGTCTCCGGGTTTCAGGCCGGCCTTATCCGCCGGACCGCCGGGTTGAACCTCCTGGACCAGAACTCCGTTTTTGAAGCCGTAGACGCGGTTGACCGCCTCCGGCAATCCTTCGCGGAACTGGATGCCGATCGAGCCGCGTGTCACTTTGTGGCTGGGACTGATCAGATCGTTGTACACGGAGACGACAGTGTTCGAGGGCATGGCGAAGCCAATGCCCTGATAACCGGCCGACTGCGTAAAGATAGCCGTATTCACGCCGATGACCTGGCCGTTCATATTGAGCAGCGGGCCGCCGGAGTTGCCGGGATTAATGGCGGCATCGGTCTGGATAAAATGCTGGAACTGGCCGCTGGCGCCGGGCTGGATGGTCCGGTTCTTGGCGGAGATAATGCCGGCCGTTACCGTTTGCGCCAGTGCGAACGGGCTGCCGATGGCCTCAACCCAATCGCCCACCTGGGCCTGGTCGGAGTTGCCCAACTTGACCGTTGGCAGAGACGAATTGGTATCGATCTTGATCACCGCAAGGTCAGTGGCTTTGTCCACGCCGATCACGCGCGCCGGCCGGCCCAGATCCTGAGTGTCGGGATCGGTCGAGAGCTTGACGTAGATCTTGTCGGCCTTATCGATTACGTGCTCGTTGGTGATGATGTAGCCCTTCGGATCAACGATGAAGCCTGAACCCAGCGATTCCTGGACGCCGCCGGCGTCACCGCCGTCATCGGGCGAGGGGATCTGTCCCCCGAAAAAGCGATTGAAGAAATCCTGGAAGTTATCAGGTCCCTGCTGATCGTCGCCGCTACCCCCGGGATTATCGGGATTGGGCTGCCCATGGAAATGAAAGCTTCGGGTGCCCGCATGTTTTGGCAGAGTCTGCGTGTTAATGTTCACCACCGCCGGGCCCACCAGCTTGGCAATCCGCACAAAATCATTGGGGGGCACGGTCGCATTGCTGACGATCTTCAGCGGCGTGGCGTCTGCGCTCGAATTCTGCGTTTCCTGCCCGTTGACTCCGTGAGCGGCAAAAGACCCTCCCACAATGGCAATGGTGAGAGCGGTGAGCACCGCAAATGCTGAAGCAAGACGCTGCGAACGCATCCGTTCTAGAAGCGATTTCATAGGTTCGATGACCTCGTCTGGTGTCCAGCCCTGCGGCTGGAGTCTTGATAGCACCAACTATCAGTATAGCCGGGAGCAGTTCAGGGCATCCGGCAGAAGTAAGTCCAAGCGAGCGAACCGTTCCGCCGCTCATAACACGATTGCAATGTCCCTCTTAGCCTAATAGACGCAGGCAGATGGAAAGAGTCTTGCGGCCGGTGTTTACCCGGAGCGGCCTGCTGGCTGAATCTCCGACAATCCATCAAGGAAGCATCGTCTCAAGAAACATCATCTCAACCGGGAATACCGGTGCGAGCGCGTCTGCCGCCGCTCCGGGTAACTTCCGTTACCTGTTTGCGGGCTTTCGGGTGACCGTATCCCGATGAAACGGCGGGTCTCCGGGTTGCCGCACGCCGCTTTTCCGCATCCAAGGGAAACATGTTTCCTCTCCGATGCAGCGGCATGTTGATGATGGTTCTTACCCCCGGCAATTGGCTCATCGTTCTGCTTCTCTTCTGCGCAATCGTGGTCTTTGGGAACGGGATCCATTACATTGTCTTCCGCTTGCTGCATCGCAAGCAGTCGGTTGAATGGCGAGTGCGCCTCGGCATCCAGAGGTATCTCAATCATCCCGCGCGCGCGGTTCTCCTCGCCATCAGCGTGCTGATTGTTCTTCCTCTTGTTCCGGGCATGCCGCCTTCGATTCGCGACCAGGCCACCCAGGCCGTCGAGGTGTTGCTCGTACTGTTCCTGGGCTGGCTGGCCATCGGTGGCGTCTACGTCTTCCAGGCGTTCCTCGCAAGCCGGTTCGACACCACGGTCGCCGACAATCTGCAGGCGCGGCGCGTTCATACGCAAATCCAGATCTTTCGCCGCATCCTGATCGTGATTGTGGTCATACTGGACGCCGGAGCTCTGCTGTGGAGTTTGCATGACGAACGGTTGTGGAAGTACGGCACCGGGCTGATGGCCTCCGCCGGCTTGGCCTCCCTCGTCATGGCCCTGGCGGCAAAGTCCACTGCCTCGAACCTGCTCGCCGGTATGCAGATCGCGCTTACCCAACCCATCCGCATCGACGATGTCGTCGTGATCCAGGGGCATTGGGGCAGGATCGAAGAGATCACCAGCACCTACGTTGTCGTTAAGATATGGGACGAGCGGCGGCTTATCGTGCCCCTCAGCTACATCATCGAGCAGCCCTTCGAGAACTGGACGCAGAAGTCCGCAGACCTGCTGGGCTGGGTCTATCTTTATGTGGACTATTCGATCCCGATCGAGCCGCTGCGCGCTGAGCTGGCGCGGATCGCCGGCGCGTCGCCGTTGTGGGATAAGCGCGTCTGCGGTCTTCAGGTAACCAACCTCACCGACCGCGTCATGGAGCTGCGCTGCCTGGTCAGTTCCGCCAACTCTTCTGCGAGTTGGGATCTCTGCTGTCTGGTGCGCGAAAAGATGATTGAGTTTGTGCGCAGCAGCTATCCGCACTCATTGCCGACCTTCCGCGTTCAGATGGGCGAGCAGAATGGCTCGGTGCCGAATGGCCGCATGACGGACGCGATGCAGGCAAGCCAATTCAGTCAGAACGCGTGAATATTCCCCGCGTACACCAACTTCCCGGCGACATAGGTTTCCAGCACCCTGGTGCGGAGAAGATCCGGCGCGGGTGTGGTGTACAGGTCGTGGTCCACGAGGATGAAATCCGCGTCGTAGCCCGGCATCAACTTGCCCTTCTGCTTCTCGGCGAACTCGGCGTAGGCGGATCCCTGCGTATAGGCGTAGAGCGCCTGTCCGCGCGTGATCCGGTTCCCGGGGAAATAGCTCTTGGTACCCGCTTCGTTCATGCGGGTCACAGCCGCATAGAGGCCGCGGAAGGGCGAGATCGGCTCGACCGGGTAATCGGTGCCGAAAGCAAGATGCACACCCGCA
>JAJZNH010000616.1:2049-3720 GCA_021811745.1 Acidobacteriota bacterium | reverse complement strand
GTAAAAACAGGGGTAACATATCCCGAAGTTGCGGCGTTCAAGCCGGCGCGTCTCCGAGGGGCAGCTTGGCGTGGAAGCCGCCACGGACTGGTGGGAGACACGCCGTGGCGTTGACGTAGGGCACATGAGTATGGAGAGCGGGAAGCAGCGACGGCGAACCTCCTTTCAGCTCACCGCGGGTCTGCTTGTATCCGCATGTCTCCTGCCCGGTGGCATCGCGGCAGAGGCGCAAGCGCGCCAATCACCTGTGATCGGCGTCGCTCTGAGCGGCGGGAATGCGCTTGGCCTCGCGCATATCGGCGTCCTGCGTTATTTCGAGGAACACCACATCCCCATCGACTACATTGCCGGCACGAGCATGGGAGGTCTGGTGGCGGGGCTCTATGCCACTGGCATGGATGCGCAACAACTTACGAAGCTGGCTCAAGAAGCTGATTGGGACTTGCTGCTGAATCCGAATCCAAGGTTCATTGATGAGCCGGTGGTCGAGAAGCAAGCCTGGAATCGTACCTATGGCGATCTGACTTTGCGATTCGGCAAGGGATTTTCTCTTCCTGCGGGCCTCAATTCAGGAGCCGCGCTTTCCCTGTTCCTGAGCCACAACACGCTTGCGTATTCCGGCGTGAATAACTTCGACGATCTTCCCACCCCCTTCCGCTGCGTCGCCACGGATTTGACCAGCGGACGTGAGGTCGTCCTCAGCAAAGGATCCCTTGTCCAGGCCATGCGCGCCACCATGTCCATTCCAGCAATCTTCACGCCCGTGCAGTTGGACGGCATGGTGCTGGTTGACGGCGGCATCGTGAAGGTGGTCCCGGTGGAAGAAGTCCGCGCGATGGGCGCGCAGCGCGTGATTGCCGTCGCTTTCAAAACCGGGACACCCAACCCGGCAGCGCTCAGAACCCTGCCCGATATTCTTCGCCGGTCCGCCAGCGTTGCCAGCCTGCAAAATGAACGCCGCTCGCTGGCCGCGGCGAATCTGGTCATCTGGGTCGATGCCACGAAGCTTTCCGCCACCGACTACAGCAAATGGAAAGAAATCATTCAGGCAGGTTATGAAGCGGCGCAGCGCCAGGCTGCCGAGCTGAGACCATTTGAATTATCCGGCGCAGCATGGCAGCGTTATCTCGAATTCCGCAAAGCTCGCATGCGTCCCGCGATCGAGAGAGGCGCGGTCGTCTCTGTGCGCAGTCCGAATCCTCGCTTTCAGCAGAATGCGCAAGCCGAGATTCGCCGCAAACTGGATGACCGCGTCATCTCGTATCGCACGCTGGAGAATGTGCTCGCCGGGATGGTCGCCGCGACGGCGGTTCCCGGAGCCTCCTACCAGTGGCAGCAGGGACCGGGCGCGCCTGAGGGCTTCAAGGTGAACTTCTCTGAGAGGCCCGGCGACCAGCTTCTTGTGCGGCCTTCCTTCCAGTTTGGAGTCTCGCCGGGAGAGCCGGGCAGAGCGAATCTGCGGCTCTCCACTACCACGGTCTTCGCCAATGCATACAAGTCACGGTTGCTGAACGAGATCAACGTGGGCTACGACCCCGGGATACACGCCGAGTACTATCACCCCTTTGGAGGCAGCGCATTCTTTGTCGCTCCAGCGCTCCTCGTCGAGCGTTACCATGTGGACAGCTACAAAGGACCGGTACGCATCAACAACCTGCGCGACCGCTTTGG
>JAJZNH010000616.1:0-2039 GCA_021811745.1 Acidobacteriota bacterium | reverse complement strand
CGGGTCCTTTTATAGCGGCATCGGTACCTGGCGCTTTGCTCAGCTGCGTCTCGGCATTCAAACCGGATACGACTCCTACAGCAGTTCCCCGGCCGTGGACGGCGTCAAGGCGGAAAGCGGCACATATGCGGCTCCTGAGCTGCGATGGATCTTCGATTCCGAGGACTCCGGAAGCCTGCCGACACACGGAGTGCTGACGGAGGGTTCCGCGGGCTACCGCTTCGGCGATGTGGACTACCCGTACCTGAAGCAGCACTTTGAGGCTTACCAGCCTTTGGGCCACGAACTCACTCTTTTCGCCATGAACCAGGACGGCACGAGCCTGGGCCGCAAGCTTGACTACTTTGAGCAGTTCACGGCCGGCGGCGAAAGCCTGCTGAGCGCCTACCGCTACCAGGAGTTTCACGCCAACACGCTTGTTACCGCTGGCGCCGGAGTGATCTTCCATGATCCTCCAATCCGGCGCTTTTCTCCCCTTCCGGGCGTGGCCGCTTGGTATGGGGCGGGACGCTTCGACTTCGGCTCCAGCGGCTGGCAAACCCATCAGAGCACCTCGGCCGGAATTCTCTTTCGCACGCCCCTTGGCGCCACAGTTTTGGCGCTGAGCTTCAACGAGGCCGGCAAAGCGCGCCTCAGGCTCATGATCGGGAGCTTCTGAGGCGAAACGCATCAGCGTTCGAGTCTGCTACGCGCGCTCCGCCTGCGCCTCCGTCAAAAATGCCAGCCACTCTTTCATGCCCGCGCCCGTTTTCGCCGATGTCTCAAAGACCCTGATCCCCGGCCTGATCTCGCGGATGTTTCTGAGCGCCAGTGCGCGATCGAAGCCGCACGCGGCCGAGAGGTCGATCTTTGTAATCACTGCCGCATCAGCCGAGTTGAACAGGCCCGGATACTTCAGCGGCTTATCTTCGCCCTCGGTTACGCTCAGCAGCACAACGCGAATCCGTTCGCCCAGGTCGTAGCTGGACGGGCAAACCAGGTTGCCCACATTTTCGATGAACAGGTAATCGAGCCCGCCCAGTGGCGTGCCGTTCCCGCCCACCACCTCATCCCAGCCCTCCAGGTGCTTGCCGATCATCTCTGCATCCAGGTGGCAGATCCCGTGCGTATTGATCTGGCGTACCGGGGCGCCGCTCGCTCCGAGCCGGCGCGCATCGTTGTCCGTCTCCAGATCGCCAACCAACGCCGCCGCCCGTCCACCCTGCGTGCGCAACTCTCGCAGCGTCCGCTCCAGGAGCGCCGTCTTTCCCGTTCCGGGGCTGGAAACCAGATTCAGCACCAGGACGCCGGCTGCCGTAAACCGCCCGCGCAGCTCGGCCGCCAGCTCGTCATTCTTCTTCAAAATGCCTTGCCGCAGCTCCACAATCCGCGTCGTCATCCTGCCTCCTCAATCTCAATGGCCTCCACTTCCAGCTCCTTCCCTTGCCGAATCTCCGCGGCCGGTTCGCCGCACCTGGGGCAGCGGAAGCTCTGCACCCCCTCTAGTTCCACATCCTCCTTGCACTTTGCGCAGCGCACCACCACCGGCAGGGTTGACACCGCGAGCCGGGTCCCTTCCAGCGCCGTTCCCTGGGTCGTAATTTCCCAGCAGAATTGCAGCGAATCTTCTATGACCGCGGCCAGCACGCCAATCCGCAGCCGCACCTCGGCCACGCGCGCTCCGGGATACGCCGCCAGCGACTCGGTTACGGTGTCCACAATGTCCGCCGCGATGGATAGCTCATGCATAAAAGCATCGCCCGAAAGGGTCCGAAGCGAGGTTGAGTGTCTTTCTTAACTCTATGCTCCGGCCCGTGCCGGCGGAAAATGCCAGGGCTCGGCAACTCCCCAGGCGCCGCTGCCGCCGCATCGCCGATCATCCGCGGCGCGGTTCCGGGCTGTTGCCGGCGCCGAAGAGAATCTTCCCGAAATGGCAGGCGCTTCTGGTGTACATTGAATGGCGATGAACCCGGATCCTTCTGGCAGCCTTGAAGACCAGCTCGGCGAGTTGCGCTCGCGCGTCCGCCGCCTTGAAGAGGCTCTTGAGCGCGCCGGCATTC